>JASHVY010000582.1 GCA_030044345.1 Acetobacteraceae bacterium
GGGTGCGGCCGTGCATTGGCGGCGCCCGCGAAATTGATCTCGCGCACGACCGGGCGGCATCGCAGGCGCACGAAATAATCCTGGAAATCGAGCCAGCCTTCGTCGGTGTGAAGCCGGGTGCGCACGGGATCGTCGCTCATCGGCAGCACGCGCGGCCCAACCCCGAGGCGGCGGCAGAAATCGGCCGTGATGGCAGAGAGAGATTCGCCGGCGCGAAGCCGCCGCGTGCGCTCGACATGGAGGGCGAGATCACGGTCCCCGAGACGAAACCACTCCGCCCCGCCAAGCGCCGCGAGCGTCTCCATGAACGACCATGTCTCGTCGCGCCGCCCCCAGCCGAGCTCCGGATTGTCGAGGCCGGCCAGCGTGTACATCAGCGTGTCGATATCGGGCGAGATGGAGAGGCCGAGATGCTCGAAATCATCGCCGGTATTGGCGATGACGAGCAGGTTCTCCGGCGCCAGGATGCGGGCCAGTCCGAGCGCGAGCTTGGCTCCGCCGATGCCGCCGGAAAGCGCGACAACAAGGCTTGGCATCATCGAAAGAGATCTTCCTCCGGTGGCCGCACGAGCGTGGCGGCCGAAGAGACGGGTGCCGACCATTCAAGGCCGCGCACCAGCACGACCGGCCTTCCTTCATCTGCCTGCCCCATCAGCAGCGAGGCGGCGGCGGCGATCTCATCGGCGAAACCGACGATGCTCACCTCCAGCCTGCGGCCGAAAAGATCGGCGCGGCCGCGAAGATCGATCAGCGCAGGCAACCCGGCCACGCCAAGCGCGATGCCGACCGTGCCGCGCCGCCAGGCCCGGCCGAAACTGTCATTGATGACGACGCCGACCGTAGCACCGGTAAGCGCGAGCAGCCGCGCGCGCAAGGATGCCGCACTTCCATCAGGGTCTTCGGGCAGCAGCAGCACGCGCTCTTTGCCGTCCGGCGCGGCAATGTTCGACTGATCGACGCCGGCATTCGCCATGACGAAGCCAAGCCGATGCGCGACGATCAAGAGCCCCGGGCGCTTGCGCACCACGCGGACCGATTCCGAGAGGATGACCTCCACCAGCCGCGGGTCCTTGCCGATCTCCGCGCCGAGCGCCACAGCGCGGGGTGAAGGGGAGATGGCGGCAAGATCGATGAGACGTCCTTCCGCCTTCGATACGATCTTCTGCGCCACCACCACCACATCCCCGGTGCGGAGCGCATGGCCGCTTTCCTGGAACGTGCCCGCGATCAGTCCGGCCAGATCATCGCCGCGCTCGATATGCTTGAAGCCATGAACTGCGGAAATCTCGAGAGAGGCAGGGCGCGTCATGCCGCTCCTTGATGCCCGGCCGCATCCGCTGTCAGCGGAAGCTTGCGCAGGCGCGGCAGAACCTGCTCGCCATAAAGGCGGAGGAAGCGGGCCTGATCCGGGCCGGGCGCATGAAAGACGAGATGCCGGAACCCGAGATCCACATAGGCGCGGATGCGCGCGACATGCTCGTCAGGATCGGTCGAGACGATCCAGCGGCTCGCGCTTCGCTCGGCGGTCAGGCTCGCGGCCAGGCGATCCATCTCGACCGGATCCTCGACGGAGAGTTTCTCTTCCGGCGTCAGGGCCAGCACGGCCCAGTGGCGCGTATCCTCCATCGCCCGCTTCATCTCGGTATCAAATGAGACCTTGACCTCGATCATCCGCTCGAAATTCTCTGTCCTCGAACCCGCCTCGGCGAGCCCCTCCGCGACTTTCGGCAACAGGGTCTCGGTGTAAAGATCCCATCCCTTGCCGCTGGTGCAGATCAGCCCATCGCCCTGCCGTCCGGCATAGCGCGCAATCAGGGCGCCCGCGGCCGCGACATAGATCGGCACTTGGGTCTCCGGCCGGTCATAGATGGTCGCCTTCTCGGTCCGATAATATTGCCCGGCGAACGTCACCCGTTCCTCGGTCCAGAGCCGACGGATCAGCGTCACCGCCTCGCGCAAACGCGCAAAGCGCTCCTTGAACTCGGGCCATGCCATGCCGGTGGAGGGCACCTCGTTGAGCGATTCGCCGGTGCCGATGCCGAGCACGACGCGGCCGGGGAACATCGCGCCCAATGTCCCGAAGGCCTGCGCGATGATCGCGGGATGGTAACGGAAGGTGGGCGTGAGCACGCTGGTGCCCATGATGATCCGTGACGTCTTCGCCCCGAGCGCCCCGAGCCAGGCAAGCGAGAACGGGGCATGGCCGCCATGGTGCTTCCATGGCTGGAAATGGTCGCTGATGAAGACGGAATCGAAGCCGGACTGTTCGGCCAGGCCGGCGAATTCGAGCAATTCGGTCGGGCCGAATTGCTCGGCGGATGCCTTGTATCCGAGCTTGAGCAAAGCCGCACCCCTTGCTTTCGGTGATGCCATCTGCGCGGCACAATAGCCCAGGCGCGCGAGGCCGCGACAGTCCCGGACCGGCGCGGCAACGTCATTGGAGCCAGGACCATGGAGCAACGGGTGATCAAGCTCGGCATTTCATTGCCTTTGATCGATATCGGCGGCGATCCCGCCACCGTGCGCGCCTTTGCGGAAGCCGCGGAGGAAGCCGGCTACGATCATCTGGCCGCCCCGGACCATGTCCTCGGCGTCAATGTCGCGAGCCGGCCGGAATGGGGGGACCGCAACACATCGGCCGACCTCTTTCATGATCCCTTCGTGCTGTTCGGCTTCTTGAGCGGCTGCACCACCCGGATCGGGTTTTCCACCCAGGTGATGATCCTGCCGCAGCGTCAGACGGTTCTCGTCGCCAAGCAGGCCGCTTGCCTCGATGTTCTCTCGGGCGGCCGGTTCCGCTTCGGCATCGGGATCGGCTGGAACGAGGTCGAGTTCATCGGCCTCAACGAGGATTTTCACAATCGCGGCAAGCGCTCCGAGGAGCAGGTGCAGGTCATGCAGGCGCTTTGGGCCGAGCCGCATGTCACCTTCGAGGGGCGATGGCACCATATCCGGGATGCCGGCATCAACCCGCTGCCGCCGCGGCGTCGCATCCCCATCTGGTTCGGCGGCCATCATGACGCGACACTCCGGCGCACCGCCAAATGGGGCGATGGCTGGATGATGCTGGCCTATCCTGCGGATGACACCGCGAAGGCCGAGTTCGCCAAGCTCCGCCGCTATGCCGAGCAGGAAGGCCGCGACCCGGCCAGCATCGGCCTCGAGGTCTGGGTTTCGACCGGAGAGGGTGACGAAAAGAACTGGCGGGCCGAGTTCAATTTCTGGAAGTCAGTCGGCGTCACGCATATCACGGTCAACAGCACGTTCGGCCGCTTCCATCATCGCCGGATCGGCGGAAAGTCATTCGCCGATCACCTGACGGCACTGCGGAATTACCGCAATGCCGTCGGCGATCTTCTCTAGAGAGGGATGCGCTCGCTCGCGCTCACGTGTCCCTCTCTCTCGGTCTTTGTTTTCTCGCGTGATTCAGACCTCCGGTGATCCCACCTTCGGTCATCACGCTCCAATAGGCCGCGCCGTTCACCCCATCGTGTTGACGGAGGTCGGCTCGATCTCGAACGTCACGCGCACCTCGCCCGGCTGGCGGAAGGGGTATGAGTCCTTCCCGAGATATTTCTTCGCGAGCCGATCGATATGCGCATCCGCGCCCTCTTCAGTAACGTGCGTGACGCGGCCCCGGATCTGGATGTAGCGATAGGCATTGTCCGGATCGAGGATCGAGAGCGCCACCGGCGCCCCTTCCTTCATATTGCGCGTCTTGACCCGCCCCTTGGCGGAATTCACGCGCACCACGCCGTCCTTGTAGTCGAACCACACCGGTGTGACCTGCGGCGTTCCATCTTGCATCAAGGTCGCGAGACTGGCGAAAGCCGTCTTTTGTTGAAGCAAATCCATGAATTGCGCGGGTATCGTCGCCATCGCTGTGCACTCCCCAATCGCTTCTATGCGAACCGGCGCCCGGAACCAATGCCCAGAACCAATGATTGGTCGGGCCGGGATCGCCCCATTCATCCCGATCAATCTAGCTTCCGAAGCCTGCGCATGGCAACGCGCCCCGCTCACTCTGCCGCCCGCGCGCGGAAGAACTGATTTTCCGGCCGCGTCAGACCGAGATTTTCGCGCAAGGTGGCGCCCTCGTACTCGCGGCGGAAAATGCCGCGACGCTGCAGCTCCGGCACGACGAGATCGACAAAGTCATCGAGGCCCGCCGGCACGGTCGGGAACATCACGTTGAACCCGTCGGAGGCCTCCGTCTCCAGCCATTCCTGCATGGTATCGGCGATTTCGCCCGCCGTGCCCACCATCTGCAGCCCGCCATAGCCACCGACCATCTGGGCCAGTTGGCGAACCGTCAGGTTCTCCCGCCGTGCAAGCGCCACCAGCGCGTCCCGCCCGCTCTGGCTCGCGTTGGATTGTGGAATCTCCGGCAAGGGTGCATCGAGATCGAAGCGCGAGGCATCGACCCCGAGCCGGATCGAGAGATTCGGCACCCCGCTCTCCGGATGCACGAGACTGTCGAGCAGCACCTTCTTGTCCTCGGCCTCCGTCCGGGTTCGCCCGACAATGACGAGCGCGCCCGGCAAAATCTTGAGCGCGTCGGGCGCGCGGCCGAGCCCCTGCATCCGCTGCTTCACATCCTTGTAGAACTCTCTTGCCTCCCTGATGGTGCGGCTGCTGGCGAACACCATCTCCGCCGTCTCCGCGGCGAGCTGCCGCCCGGCCTCGGACGCGCCGGCCTGGACAATGACCGGCCAGCCCTGGAGGGGCCGCGCGATATTGAGCGGCCCGCGCACGGAAAGATGCTCGCCCTTGTGGCCGAGAACATGCATCCGGCGCGGGTCGAAAAAAATGCCGCTCTCCTGGTCCCGCAGCCAGGCATCATCCGCCCAGCTATCCCAAAGACCGGTGACGACGGCATAGAACTCGCGCGCCCGCCGATAGCGCTCATCATGCTCCACGTGCTCCGTCATGCCGAAATTGAGGGCGGCATCGGGGTTCGAGGTGGTGACGATGTTCCAGCCCGCGCGCCCCAGGCTGATATGATCGAGCGAGGCGAAGCGCCGCGCGATGTGGTAGGGCTCATCGAAAGTGGTGGAGGCCGTCGCGATCAGGCCGATCCGCTCGGTCACCATCGCGAGCGCGGAGAGCAGGGTGAGCGGCTCGAACGAGGTGACGGTTGCGCTCCGCCGCAAGGCCTCGATCGGCATGTTCAGAACCGCCAGATGATCGGCCATGAAGAAGGCATCGAAGCGGCCGCGTTCGAGGGTCTGAATGAATCGCACCAGATGCCGGAGATTGAAATTCGCATCCGGATAGGCCCCGGGATAGCGCCACCAGGCGGTATGGATGCTGACCGGGCGCATGAAGGCGCCAAGGTGAAGGCGTTTCGGCACGATGGAACTCCCCCTTGAGCTCAAGCAGTCGTGCGAATATGGGGGGCCGGCCGTTTTTGCCTATCCGTGCGTGTG
>JASHVY010000583.1 GCA_030044345.1 Acetobacteraceae bacterium
GTTCTCGGCGAGGCGGGCCAGGGCGGGATGAGGACCGTCGAGCCAGAGCACATCGCCGTTCAGGACGAAAAAAGGCTCCGGCCCCAGCAAACTCTCGGCGAGTGCCGCGGCGACCGCTCCGCCCGTGTCGAGCAGCGTGGATTCGTGCCGGAGCCGCGCGCGTGGCGGGCCGGCGCGGCGGGCCAGATGCGCTGCCAGAATTTCCCCCTGCCAGTGCGTGTTCACCACGACCTCTTCCACGCCGGCCGCCGCGAGACGATCGAGCGCCCGGTCGATGAGGGGTTTGCCCCCGACCGGCAGAAGGGGTTTCGGAATCGCGTCGGTGAGCGGGCGCATCCGCGTGCCGAGGCCGGCCGCGAGCAGCATGGCGCGGGAGGGTGTCATTCGAGCCGGTCGGGCCAGCCGGCCAGGCGTACCTCACGACGGGTCTCGCCTGCGATCGTGAAGGTCATGCGAAGCGCGTCGGCCGGGGCGAGGGGGCCGAGCCGATCGGGCCATTCCACCAGCACAACATCCCCCATGGCCTCGGCCCAGCCCAGCTCGGCGAGGCCCATTGGCCCGTCGAGCCGCCAGAGATCGAAATGATGCACCGGGCCGAGACGGGTCGCGTAGGTCTGGACGAGCGTGTAGCTCGGGCTCGGCACGACGAGAGCGGGATCGCCGGCGGCAGCGCGAAGAAAAGCGCGAGCGAAGGTGGTCTTGCCGGCACCGAGCGGTCCTTCCAGGAGGATCGCGTCTCCCGGTCGTGCCAGCGCGGCGATATGGGCGGCAAGGGTTTCCGTCGCCTCCGGGTCGGCGAGGATGTGGACCAGCATGGTCTGCGGGGCAATCTTCACGGACGGCACGGGCGGATTCTGCCGGTCACGGCGATCGCAGACAACGGCGGGCGCCAAGGGGCAAGCCCCCCAGTCTCTGAAGCCCCTAGTCTTTGAAGAATGAATCTTTAACTTTGCCGGCATGGCTGAAGAGATCATCACCGACGTCGCGATCGTCGGCGCCGGGCCGGTCGGGATGTTTGCCGTGTTCGAATGCGGCATGCTCCGGATGCGGAGCGTGCTGATCGATGCGCTCTCGGCGTCCGGCGGGCAATGCACCGCGCTTTATCCGGAGAAGCCGATCTACGACATTCCGGCCCATCCGGCGATCTCCGCCGCCGAGCTGATCGCGGCGCTCGAGCGCCAGATCGCGCCTTTCTCGCCCGCGCGGATTTTCGGCCGCAAGGTGGAGGCGCTTACTGGCGAGGCAGGGAATTTCCGTCTCCGCATCGAAGGGGATGATGCGGTCCTCGCCAAGGCGGTGATCCTTGCCGCCGGTGCGGGCGCCTTCGGTCCGAACCGTCCGCCGATCGCGGGGCTTGCATCCTATGAGGCGACCGGCGCGGTGCAATATTACGTCACCAGCCGCGAATCGCTGCGCGGCAAGCGGGTGGTGATTGCCGGAGGCGGGGATTCAGCGGTCGATTGGGCGCTGGCGCTTATCGGCATCGCGGCTGAGATCAGCGTCGTTCATCGGCGCGAGAAATTCCGTGCCGCGCCCGAGAGTGCCGCGCGCCTTGCCGCGGCGGCGAAGAGCGGCGCGCTGGCCCTGGTGGTTCCCTACCAGCTCGCCGGGCTTGCCGGCCGTGACGGCGCGCTGGAAGCGGTGGAGATCGCGGGCCTCTCGGGCGGAAATCGGTCGATCCCGGCGGACGTTCTGCTCGCCTTCTTCGGGCTGGCGATGGATCTCGGCCCGATCGCCCGCTGGGGCCTTGCCCTTGAGCGGAATCAGCTCGTGGTCGATCCCGGCACCTGCCAAACTTCGCGGCCCGGCGTCTTCGCGATCGGTGACATCGCGAGCTATCGCGGCAAGCTCAAGCTCATTCTGCAAGGATTTTCCGAGGCAGCCTTGGCCGCACACGCGATCCACCCGATCGTCTTTCCCGGCCAGGCGCTGCATTTCGAGTATTCGACCACGAGCGGCGTTCCGGCCCTTGGCTGAGCGGGCAATAGATCAATATGACTTCTGGTGGAGCGGGGGCACCCCGCCGACATGTCGGCGGGGTGCCCGGCGCGGAGCGATCCGCCAAAGCCCAAGGGCAAGCCATGAAATTGATCGAGAAAATAAAGCGAGAGTGTGATGACCTAAAATCATCAAGCTTAGAGCTCCAGACTTGCGTTTTCATCCTGCCGGGGTCTTCCGCCCGCATCTTTCAGCACCGCGGCCTGCGCCCAATTTGGAATCGTGTTATAGGAGCAACCCCATGATGCACCGCATATTCGGATTGGCCGTGACGGGGGCATTCCTGCTCGCGGGCGCGCCGATGGTGCAGGCGGCTTCGCCGCAATCCTATGGCGTGCAGGCGCCGGCCCTTCCGCAGCCGCCGGCGCCGCCGCCGACCACCGGGCCCAACTTGTCGATCTTCGGGCTTCCGGTCGTCGTCAACGCGCCGGTTGCTGCTCCCTATTGCAATTGCGCGTCGCAATCTTTCGGCGGTCAGACCCTCAAAGGCTCGCAAGTGCTGATGGCGATCCCGCCCGACCGCTTGCAATAGATCATTATAATTTCAATTCGCGATTGGCCGAAATCGGCTGGTCGCGTGAAGATGCCCATAAAACAGATACATAGAGTGGATCAGACCCAAGCGGGCATCGAGATGCGCGGCCATTCCGCCGAAATCCTGCGCTAACGCGTGATGATTTCAGGTCATCACGCTCTAAGTTTATTTTTCGATCAATTTCATGGCTTTGGCGGATCGGGGCACCCCGCGAACGTGTTCGCGGGGACCCCGGCGCGAAGCGATCCGCCAAAGCCATATTGATCTAGGCAGGCCGGCCTGCCCGCCCCGGGGACGCCGGCGGACAGGCCGGGAAACGTTTCGGGGAAGCGAAAGAGCGGTGCGTCCGGATTAACGCACGGACGAGAAGGACGTGGGCTCGAGGAAGGAATTGCTGATCGACTGAACGATCGGCCCGTCGCGCTCGGTCTCGGCGCGCTTGGTGATCCATTCCGGATCGGCCATGAAGGTCGGCCATTTCTTTTCGCGCTCGGCGAGCGATTCCCATGCCAGCAGATAATAGAGATCTTGGTTCGATTCGCCGGCGAGCACCGTCCAGAAACCGGCCTGGCGGATGCCGTGTTGCTGCCAGATGCCAAGGGTGATCGTATCGAAGCGCTTGAGCAGCGCCGGCAGCCGGCCCGGCATGCAGTGATAGACGCGGAGCTCGTAGATCATCGGGCGGTCCCTCACATGATGGCTGGAGGGAGCACGATAGCCGAGCGGCGGTGATGCGAAACCCCGCCCCAGCCGTTATCCAGGAGCCGTCGCGAGCAGGAAAAGGCGGTGGAAGGGGAAGAGGGTCGTGCCGTCCGGCTGCGGCGGATGGTGCGAGCGGAGCGCGGCTGCGTAAGCCTCCCGAAATTCCGTCCGCTCCGGCTCGGCAAGCGCATCGAGATAGGGACGGAGGCTGGTGCCCATGGCCCAGTGCAGCACTGCATCCGGGCCCTTGAGCGCGTGCAGGTAGATCGTCTCCCAAAGCTCGAGCGTGCCCGCGAGCGGCTTGAGCAGATCCCAGTATTCCGCCGGCGCGAGGATCGGCAGAACCCTGGCGACATGCGCAAGCCGCTCCGTCCAGGGACCCTCACGGGCAAGCTCTTCCTGAAGCCTGCGGAAGGGGGCTCCCTCCATGGCCGGCATCTGCACGGCGAGGATTCCTCCCGGGGCGAGGAAAGAAAGGAGTCGCGGCAGGAGCCGACGATGGTCCGGCAGCCATTGCAGCACTGCGTTCGAAAAGATCACGTCGGGCTCGCCTTCGGGAACGAAGGTCGCGATATCGGCTTGCACGAAGTGGCAGCCGGACGCGGCAACGCGCGCGCGGGCGAGCATTTCCTCCGACCCGTCGATGCCGAGGATCTCCGCCCCCGGCCAGCGCGCGGCGAGCAGAGCGGTGATATTGCCCGCGCCACAACCGAGATCGATCACGAATTTCGGTGCTTCGGCCGGCACCCGTGCCAGCAGATCAAGCGCGGGGCGCAGCCGTTCGGAACCGAAGCGCAGATATTGCGCGGGGTCCCAGTTCAATGCCCGTCCTTGTGCCGCTCACGGTCGATCCAGTCGAACGCACGTTTGATCGTGAAGAAGGCGTAGGCGATGGCGGCCAGAAAGATAAGGAAGGCGATGGTTGCGGTCGTGCTGTTTGGGTTCGCCGAGGCGTCCAGCAGGGCCAGGACGGCAACGATCGTTGCCAACCCAAGCTGTACCCAGAAGGACATGGGCACGATAGCCTCCATTTTGCCCTCAAGGGAATTGCCAACCGGTTCAAGCATTACCGGGGTGAAAGGGCGAGGGCAACGGGGGTGGCGACGCCTGCGGTTCAATCGGCCGCGAGCGGTGGCGTGTCCTCCTCCTGGCGGCGGGCAGCCTCACGCCCGGCGGCGCACAGCGTGCGGAGGAAGCCTGCTTCGGCGTTGAACCGCGAGGAGATCGGCAGGCCCGCCAGAGCTTCGTCCGCCTCATAGCTTCTGACCCGGACCGTGCGCGGCAGGGCTTCGAGCTCACGCTCAAGCACGCTCTGGAAGGCAATCTCATTGATGCGGTTGAAGATTTCGCCATGGGTCGTCGGCGTGCCGGATCGGTGCCGCGGCTGGGCGCGGATCAGGACGAGCTCATCCGGCAGATTTGGCTGAAGCAGCGGGGCGAGAGGCGGGTTGCCGGAATAGGCCCCATCCCAGCAGGCGCGACCGTTGATCTCTACCGCGGGGAAGATGAAGGGCAGACAGGAAGAGGCGAGCAGCACCTCGACCGTGATCTCCTCGTTGCGGAAGAGGACGGCCTTGCCGGTTTCGACATCGGTCACGCCGACCGTGAGACGCGGCGCGGCCGGGCTTGCCAGCTTCTCTGGATTGAGCAGATCGGCAATCACGGCGCGCAGTGGATTGTGGCCGAGCGGGTTGAGCTGCGCCGGACTGAAGAAGCGCATTGCCGTCTCCAGCCCTTGCCAGACCGGATTGCGGGAGAGGTCCGCCCCCCACAGCCAGCGCTCGATCGGGCCGTTCTGAACGGGGCTTATGGCATGCGCCTCCGCCACCCGTTCCCAAAGCCGACCGATAGCCGCACGCGCGCCATCCGCCCCGCCGGAAGCCCAGCCCTGCGCCAGCATCGTCCCGAGCAGGGCGCCGGAGGAGACGCCGGAGACGCGATCAGGCGCGAAACCGGTCTCCAGCAGCCGATCAAGGACTCCGGCGGCGAAGGCGCCGTGTGCCCCACCTCCCTGGAGTGCCAAGGCGATACGTCTTGATTTCCACATCATCCACATGGAACGTCACATGGTGCAGCGCACAATAATCGCCAGTCCTTACCCGAAGGCTGATAAGGTAGCGATATGTGAAGAACATATTTGCCATGCGCATTGTCCGACATTATGGCAGGCACATTCGCTCAATCAGGCTTCAGCCACTGATTCGGCCTGGAGAGGCGGGAGCGGGTCAGACAACGCCAGGCGATGGACAAAAGAGCGATCCCCGCTCGAGGCCGGGGCGCAGCGGGCCGATCACGGCTCTGGCATGACAGGCGATCAGCGGCTCGAGCGTGGTTCGTGCAAGAAGGACGATGGCACCGGAAGGCGAGCCCATGGCCGCGAGCGGGCACCTGGAGCGAAAGGGTGCCAACAACGGCGCTGCGGCGCGCCGCAATTGATGCGCCGCAAATTGATGCACTGCAATTGACGGGCCGGCCAGCCCGACCCTAATAAGCCGCGGCCCGCAGCGGGGTGGCCTTCGGGCGTCTCGTTTTTCGTTGATGGCGGAGCCCCCGAGACAAGCGGAGACGGCCTGTGAAGCGTACGTACCAACCCTCCAAGCTCGTCCGCAAGCGGCGGCACGGGTTCCGCGCGCGGATGGCGACCAAGGGCGGACAAAGGGTGCTGGCCAGCCGCCGCGCCAAGGGCCGCAAGCGCCTGTCCGCCTGAGGCGCGATGCCGCGCCCGCCTTTGCGCCTGAAACGCCGCGCCGAGTTCCTGCGCGCCGCGGCCGCCGGCCGGAAACTTCCGGCCGGGGCGCTGATGTTGCAGGCACTGGCGCGCGGCGATGCGGAGCCGGTTCGCGTCGGCTTCACGGTGACGCGCAAGGTAGGCAATGCGGTCGTGCGCAACCGCGCGCGCCGGCGCCTGCGCGAGGCGGCGCGACTGGTGCTGGCCGAACGGCAGGCACGTGGCTTCGACCTCGTGCTGGTGAGCCGGGCGGCGACTCTTGGCATCGATTTCGAACGGCTCAAGGGTGAGCTCAACCGCGCGCTCGATCGCGCCGGGGTTCCGTGAGCGGAGGGTCCATGAGCGTCGCCGCGCGCACGCTTGCCGGGACGGTGCGCGTCTATCAATGGACGCTCCGTCCCCTGCTGGGCCCGGCCTGCCGCTTCCACCCGAATTGCAGCGACTATGCACTGGAGGCGCTGGCGCGGCATGGCGCCGGCCGCGGCAGCCTGCTCGCGGCGAAGCGGATCCTGCGTTGCAATCCCTGGAATGAAGGCGGGCTTGACCCGGTGCCGCCGGCTCCGGCCCGCGACCGCGCGCGCCGAGGCCGGCAAAACTGATGGACCAGACACGGTTATTCCTGGCGATCGCGGTCTCGATCGCGATCCTCATTGTCTCTCAGGTGCTTCTGCCGCACCCGCCGCCGCGGCCGGTGGCG
>JASHVY010000584.1 GCA_030044345.1 Acetobacteraceae bacterium
CGATACCCTTGTCAGGCCTAGCCTCCGCATAAGCTTCCTGTCCAAAGTTTCCCTGTTGACAGCGGCCGTCGAGAATATACTCTAGTCTTGCTATAGATTGAATAGACTGATAATCGTTTCGGCGAGATCATACATCCGGCGGACTGGGGGCTAGGTTGAGGGAGGCGGCGCTGTGGGACGACACTCGCTCCAGGCGACGGGGCGAGCGAACACGGCTTTCGGCTGCGAACCTCCTTGCCGGTTCGTTGCGAACATGGATTGGTGTGTTGTCGGTTCTCTTGGCGCTTGGCGCCTGGCAGGCCATCGTCGTGGCCGGGTTCGTGCCAAGCGCGTTGGTGCCACCGCCGACCGCGGTGTGGAGCGCCTTCGTCGACATCCTGCACAACGGCTATCGCGACACGACGCTTGCCGAAGATCTCGGAGCGACTCTGGGGCGTGCGCTTGCCGGATTCGGACTTGGCACCCTCTTCGGGGTGCCGTTCGGCCTGTGGATGGGCATCGACCGGCGTGCGGCTGCCGCCTTGGGCTGGATCGTGCAGTTCATGCGTCCGCTGCCACCCCTGTCTTTCCTGGTACTCCTGATCCTATGGCTCGGCCTTGGCGAGGCATCGAAGATCGCACTCCTGACGATGACTGCATTTCCCATCGCCGTCAGCGCAAGCCAGGCGGCAGTCCGTGGGGTGTCGGTTCAGTGGATCGCAGCAGCGCGTTCGCTTGGCGCCACACCTCGGCAGGTGTTCTGCCATGTTGTGCTTCCGGCCTCGCTGCCGATGATCTTCACCGGTCTCAGCATCGCTCTTGCGGCAACCTTCTCGACAGTGGTGGCGGCCGAGCTCCTCGCTGCCGATGACGGGCTCGGCTGGATGGTCCTTTCGGCCAGCAAGTTTCTTCGTAACGATATCATTATGGTGGGCATCGTCCTGCTCGGGCTGACCGGCATGGCGCTTAGCCGTCTGCTCATGTTCCTTGACGGGCAGGTGGTGCACTGGCGAGGCCGGGCTTGAAATCCTGGAGGCTCTGGCACTTCACCGCCGCAAGCGCCACGCTCCTGTTCGCGCTCTGGGCGGCGATCAGCGCGTTCGGCCTGGTGAACTCGCTTTTCCTGCCTGGTCCGGGGCTCTTCGTCTCCAGTTTCGCCGATCTCCTGCTCAATGGCTATAAAGGGTACTCTCTGCCCGAGCATGTCGGCATCAGTCTTCTGCGCGTCGCACTCGGGTTCGGAACAGGCGCGGTCGCCGGCACGCTCCTTGGGCTCGGCATGGGGATGGCCCCCGTCTTCGATGCGTTCGCCGCGCCGTTCATCGAATTCCTCCGGCCGTTGCCTCAGCTTGCGTATCTGGTTCTGCTGATCGTCTGGTTCGGAATCGGCGAAACCTCCAAGGTCGTTCTCCTCTTCCTCACGGCACTGCCCGTGGCGGCGATTGCCGCACGCGACGGCGTGCGCAACGTGCCGCGAGAGCGCATCCAGGTGGCGAGAGCGCTCGGGGCAAACCCGGTGCAGATCCTTCTTCACGTCGTGTTCCCCTCGGCTCTGCCGGAGATCTTCATTGGCGCGCGCCTTGCGGTCGGGATCGTCTATGCGACTTTGATTGCCGCCGAAATCATTGCCGGCAGCAATGGAATCGGCTGGCTGATATTCGATGCCGGCCGGTTCCTCCGCTCCGATTACGTGTTCGTTGGTGTGCTGCTGATTGGGCTGATGGGGCTTGGCCTGGACCTTGCTCTGCGCACGCTCGAGCGATGGATTGTTCATTGGGCCGGGCGATAACGGCCAGCTCAGAGAACGGGAACCAGAAAGAGGAAAACAGGAGAGAGGCAATGAGAACACGAAACCAAATTGGACGCCGCCCTATAATCGCGGCGGGACTCGGTCTCGGTGCAGCCATCGGGCTGGGAAGATACGCACGCGCCGCAACGCCGACCGAGGTGCGGGTTGGCTATTTCGTTGAAACGAAACCGACGATGATCGCGAAGTCTCTCGATTGGTTCGCTGACGCAGTGAAGGCGAAGATCATATGGCGTGAGATGAGCAGCGGTGCGGAAATCAATACGGGAATCGCTGCGGGGGGCTTGGATTTTGGCCTCGCCATCGGGTCCTCGCCGGTCGCTGCCGGGATTGCCCAGGGTCTCGGATATGAGCTCATCGGCATGGTCGATAATATCGGCCCGGCCGAGGAGATGACGGTGCGCACAGCGGCGAATATCACCAAACCCTCCGACTTCATAGGGAAGAAGATTGCAACGCCTTTCGGATCGACATCCCATTTTCGCTTGATGGGATTCCTCGCTCTCAACCATTTGAGCCAAAGCCAGGTGACCGTGCTCGACCTGAGCGCCGAACAGATCGTCGCCGCCTGGAAGCGAGGCGACATCGACGCCGCCTATGTCTGGAGTCCGGCCAAGGCTGAAATTCTGGCTGATGGCGGCAATGTCTACGAGACGTACAAGGAACTGGACGCCGCCGGCTACGTGATTGCCGATCTCATCGTCGTCAGCAAGTCCTTCGCACGGCGCTATCCAGACGCGGTTACAGGGTTTCTCTCCGCCTATGGAAAGGCGCTTGATCTCTATGTGTCGGATCCGGATAAGGCGGCTGCGATCGTCGGCAAGGCGGCGGGTGTCAGTACAGCGGTCGCCAAGGCCAATCTTGCCGAGTACGATTTCGTGAGCCTCAAGGACCAGTTGAGCGCCGAGTGGCTCGGCCCGCCGGGTCAGCCGGGCAAATTTGCGGAAGTCCTACATGGTGCGGCCGAGTTCCTTGTGCAGCAGAAGAGTATCCGTTCTGCGCCGGACCTTGCGGCCTTTGGCAAGGCGATCAATACCACGTACTTGGCGAAGGCTCTTGGCTGATTCCGATTCTTCGGGAGCGGAGTTCGTTCGCTTTGCCGGGATATCTGTGGTGTTCGGCAAGGGCCCGGCGGCGGTGCAGGCACTGCAGGAAATCTCGCTCTCCTTTGGGAAGGGAGACTTCGTCTGCGTTGTCGGGCCGTCTGGTTGCGGCAAAACAACGCTGATGCAGACGCTGGCGGGATTCCTGCAGCCGACGACAGGCACTGTGACTGTGGATGGGCGCGCCATCGCCGCTCCTGGGCCGGAACGCGGGGTCGTCTTTCAGCAGCCGGCGCTTTTTCCCTGGAGGACGGTCGAGGCCAATGCCGGGTTCGGCCCGGAGATGCGGGGCGAAGATCCAATGCACCGCCGGGGCCGGGTCGAGAGTTGGTTGCGCCGCGTAGGCCTCCTCGAGTTTCGCCACCGCTATCCTTACGAACTCTCGGGCGGCATGCAGCAAAGGCTGGCAATCGTCCGCGCGCTGGTGAACGAGCCGCTTCTGCTTCTCATGGATGAGCCGTTCGGTGCGCTTGATGCCCTGACGCGCGAAAAGATGCAGGAGGAACTGCACGCGGTGTGGCGATCGAGCGGAATGACGGTGCTCTTCATCACCCATAGCGTGGAGGAGGCTGTCTATCTCGGAACCCAGGTGGTGGTCATGTCGCCGCGACCCGGACGGATCATCGAATCCATCATGACGCCCTTCGCGCGGCAGGAAGGTGAACGCGATATTCGCGCCATCAAGTCCAGTCCCGCTTTTGTTGCAATGCGGGAGCATATTCTTGGCCTCATCTGGGGCTCGGCGGAGGGATAAGGGCCGTCGCGCCAAGGTGTACTGCCCGATCGCGATTCCGGTCGCCGCTCGAACGGAATCTCATCGAATCGCTTTGATGGTGTGAGGCTTACGGCCGTGACCGCTGTTTTGCCGCTGCGAATCGGCCGAGGCCCGGGAGAGTGTACAAAAGTCTGATCTCCGCCATTTGCTGCGCGAGCTTGCAAGTCGGCGGCGCGGTTTGCCAACCGGCCGTATGGACGACATGGCGGCAGGGCAGGGGTGCTGAGGCCCGGCTTGCGGGT
>JASHVY010000585.1 GCA_030044345.1 Acetobacteraceae bacterium
GGCGCATCCTTGAGGAAGGCGCGCGCAATCGCGATGCGCTGGCGCTGGCCGCCCGAAAGCAGCACCCCGCGCTCGCCAACTTTGGTGGCAAGCCCTTCGGGAAGCGCTGCGACGAAGGACCCGAGCGCAGCCTGATCGAGCGCGCGGCGGATCGCCTCCGCCGGCGCATCAGGGCGGGCGAGCCGGATATTCGCCTCCAGCGTGTCATTGAAGAGGTAGGTGTCCTGGGCGACCAGCGCGATCCGAAGGCGCAGGGCATCGAGCCGGAAATCGCGAAGATCCTCCCCATCGAGCCGCACCGCCCCTATATCGGGGTCCCAGAAACGGAGCAGCAGGCTCGCGATCGTGCTCTTGCCCGCGCCCGAGGCGCCGACCAGCGCAACCGTCGCCCCGGCCGGCACGATGAAGGAGACATCGTCGAGCGCCGGCCGGCCGCGCCCGGGATAGGCAAAGCGCACTCCCTCGAAGCGAATCTCGGACCCTCGCGCGGCAAGCGGCGGATCGGCAGGCCCATCGAGAATGCTTACCTTCTCTCTCGCCACGGCGGCGAGACGACGGGTCGCGGCAATGGTATCGGCAAGCTGGCGGCCGACCTGGGCGATCTCCGAAACCGGCAGGAAGGAAGCGATCGCGACGAGCACGAGCAGCGGCAAGATGCCGGCCGCCAATCGATGATCGGCGACACGCTCGGCCCCGAGCATCGCCACCGCGACCCCGCCGAGGCTGGTCGCCGCCTCGAGCCAGGCCGCCTGGCGGGAGAGATCGGCGAGCAGCCGAAGCCGGATCGCGCCATAGTCCCGGGCGGCCGCAAGGAAGGCCCCGCGCCGCCTTCCGATGGCACGAAAGGCGAGCAGATCGGCAAGCCCCTGGATCGTTTCGGTCACATGGGCGCCGAGCAGGCCAAGCGCATCGCGCGCCTCGGCGCCGAGCCGGTCGATCCGTGCTCTCCCGGCAATAGGAGAAAGCAAGGCATAGCCAAGGAACGGCACCAGCACGAGGGCGAGCGGCCAGCCGAATCCGGCAAGCAGGCCGAGCACCGAAAGCGGCACGAGCACCGCGACCACCGCCGGGGCGACGGTGTGGGCGTAGAAATACTCGATCGTCTCGACATCCTGGGTCGCGAGCGAGACGAGATCGCCCGCGCGGCGGCGCAGCAGATAGGCGGGCGCCAGCCGGTCCAGCACGGCGAAGAGATCGATGCGCATCTCCGCGAGCAACTGATAGGCCATCTCATGCGCAAGCGTTGATTCGAGCCAATGGCAGAGCGCGGTGATGGGCGCGGCCGCGAGCAGCAACCCGACCAGGAGGCCGATCGGCCCATGGGCGCGCACCGCTTCGATCACCAGCGCTCCGAGCACGCTCACGCCGATGAAGGACGCGACGCGCCCGATCCCGAGCAGCACGGTCGCGGCGAGTGTCCCGCGCCACGGCCGGATGAAGCCGAGCAGGGTTTTCAACGTTTCGGGCCCGGTGATCGAAGCGGCATCCTCGTCGAGCAGGCGCGGCTGATCCGCTCCTGCGGACTCCGCACCCGCCGCCCCGGCGCCCCTGGTTTCCAACTCCGCCGCCCGCGCCGGATGATCGAACACTTCTCCCTCTTCCGCCTGCGCGCCCATCAGCCGGCGATAGAGGCCATCCTCTCTCATCAGCGCCGCATGCGTGCCTTCCTCGACGATCCGCCCGCCCGCGAGCACCAGGATGCGGTCCGCGCCGATCACACTCGAAAGCCGATGCGCAAGGATGAGCGTGGTGCGGCTCTCCATCAGCCGCTCCAGCGCCTGCTGGATCGCCGCTTCGTTCTCCGCATCGACCGACGAAAGCGCCTCATCGAGGATCAGGATCGGGGCATCGAGCAGCAGCGCACGGGCGATCGCGAGCCGCTGGCGCTGACCGCCCGAAAGCCGCGCCCCGCGCTCGCCGATTCGCGTCTCGTACCCGTCCGGCAGGGCGAGAATGAAATCATGGGCATTCGCCGCCCGCGCGGCGGCCTCGATCTCCGCCCGGCTTGCCTCCGGCCGCCCGAGGCGAAGATTTTCCGCGACCGTCCCCTCGAACAGCACGGCATCCTGCGCGACCACCGCGATCGAAGCGCGTAGCGCCTCGGCATCGAGCGTTCGGAGATCCTTCCCGCCAAGAAGGATTCTCCCCGTCTCCGGATCATATTCGCGGAGCAGCAGCCGAACGATCGAGGATTTCCCCGCCCCGCTCGGCCCGACGATCCCGACACGCTCGCCGGCGGCAACGCGGAACGAAAGCCCGTCATGCGCAGCCCCCCTTCCGCCGGGATAGGCGAAACGGACATTCGAGAATGCGATGGTGGGCGTAAGGCCGCGCACCGGCAGGCTGCCCGAGGGCGGGAGCGACGGCCTGGCTTCGAGCAGGGAAAAAATGCCGGCGGCCGCGGATTGGCCGAGCATGCCCTGATGCAGCACGGTGCGCAGATCGCGCAGCGGACGGAAAATCTCCGTTCCGGCCATCAGCACGATCAGGAGCGCCGCCACGCTCATCTCCCCATGCGTCACTCGCCACGCCCCGAGCGCCAGCGCAGCGGCCGCGCCGAGCGCGGTGCCGAGATCGGTGATCGCGCGGGTGAGCAGGCTCGCGCCGAGCACCCAGAAGGTATTGCGCGCCAGCGCATGGGCATGCTCGGCAAGCCGCGCCGCCCAGGCGCCGCTCTGGCCGAAGGCCTTCAGCGTCGGCAGACCCTGCACGGCATCGAGAAATTCCTCGCCGAAGGATTTCAGCGCCCACGAGCGCGCGAGGCTTGCGCGGCGCTCACGCATATGCACAGCCATCGGGCCGATCAGGGCCAAAAGCGCGCCGGCGAGCAGCACGGCGGCCACCGGAAGGTCCCAGATCGCGGCAAAGGCGAAGATCGCGAAGGGCGCGGCGGTGGCAATGGCGAGCTGCGGCAGATATTGCCCGAACCAGGTCTGGAGCTGCTCGACCCCATCCACCACCGAGAGCATCACCCCACCCGTCCGGCTGCCCGAGAACCAGGCAGGGCCCAGGGCCGCGATCCGGTCGAAGAGCTTTCCCCGCAGCCGCTCCTGCACGCGGATCGCGGTCGCGTGGGCAATCCGGGCCCGTGCCTCCTCGAGGACGGCGCGGATCAGAATCATGCAGGCGGTGGCGAATGCGAGAAGGATTTCCGCCCGTCCCCCTCCGCCGCGAAAGACGAGGGCGAGGAGCTGGCCGAGGAACGCAAATCGCGCAATGCCGGCAGCCAGCGCGCAAAGCCCGAGCAGCACCGCAAGCGCGATGCGGCCCCGCACGCCGGAAGTGAGCTTCCAGAGCCGGAGGTCGAAATACATTTCGTGATCATCCGTCAGGCGGCCTGGTTTGCAAACCGCCCGACCGTTGAGCCCAATCGACACGGCTGATAGGCAGACACCCCGTGCCCGCTCTATCCTCGCTCCACCTCGACCGGCGGCTGATCGATGCCGCGCGTCCCGCCCGCGCCGGGCTCCGTGCCGCCATTGGCCTTGGGCTTGCCGGCGGGCTCCTCGTCATTCTCCAGGCCCTGCTGCTGGCGCGGATCGTCAATGGCGTTGTCTTCCGCCACCAATCGTTGCGCGCGGTGATGCCGGCGCTCATCTGGCTCTTCGCGCTCTTCATCCTGCGCGCCGCCCTCACCTTTCTTTCCGAGATCGCTGCGCACCGCGCCGCCGCCGCGGTCAAGACCGCGCTTCGCCGCGCGCTCCTCAGCCGCATCGTCACCCTCGGCCCCGCCTACGCGGCCGGCGAACGGAGTGCGGATCTCGCCGCGACCCTGACCGACGGCATCGAGGCGCTGGAACCCTTTCTCGCCCGTTACCTGCCGCAGAGGGCGCTCATCGCCCTGGTACCGCTCGCGATCCTCGCCACCCTCTTCCCCATCGACTGGGCCAGCGGACTCGTGCTCGCCGTGAGCGGACCGCTCATTCCTCTCTTCATGGTCTTCGTCGGCCAGCAGGCCGAGGCGATCAATCAGCGCCAATGGCGCCAGCTCCTTTCCATGAGCGCGCATCTGCTCGACGCGGTGCAGGGCATCACCACACTGAAACTCTTCGGCCGCGCGCGCGAGGAGATCGCGCTCATCGCCCAGATCTCCGACGAATATCGCCGCACCACCATGGCAAGCCTCCGCGTCGCCTTCCTCACCTCGGCGGTGCTTGAATTCTTCGCCTCGCTCGCGATCGCCCTCGTCGCGGTGATCTTCGGCGCGCGGCTCCTGCACGGCCATGCCCATTTCTTCGCCGCCTTCCTCGTTCTTCTCCTGGTTCCCGAATTCTTCCTGCCGCTGCGCACGCTCGCGACCCACTATCATGCGCGGATGAGCGCGCTCGCCGCCGCGCGCCGCATCTTCGAAGTGCTCGATACGGTTCCCGCCTCGCATCGGGGCACGGCGGTGCCGCCTTCAGGTCCCATCGCCCTCTCCTGCCGCGCGCTCGAAGCCGGGTACGAGCCCGGCCGGCCGATTCTGCGAGGAATCGATTGCGACTTTCCGGCCGGCCGAATGAGCGCGATCGTCGGCCGTTCCGGGGCCGGAAAGTCGAGCCTCGCCGCGGCGATCCTCGGCTTCATCGCGCCCGGAGAAGGCACGATCCTGGTCAATGGCGCTCCGCTCGCCGCGTTCGATCGCGAAACCTGGTGGCGCCGCCTCGCCTATGTTCCGCAGACGCCAAGGATCTTCGCCGGCACGATCGCCGAGAATCTCCGCCTTGCGCGCCCCGATGCCGACGAGGCCGCGCTCTCTGCCGCCTGCCGCCGCGCGCTGCTGCTCGATGTGATCGAATCCCTGCCGCAAGGTTTTGCGACGAGGCTCGGCGAAGGCGGCATCGGCCTCTCGGGCGGGGAGATCCAGCGCCTTGCCCTCGCCCGCGCCTTCCTCAAGGACGCCCCGCTCCTGATCCTCGACGAGGCCACTGCCCATCTCGACCTTGAAACCGAAGCCCTGGTCGCGGAAGCGATCGCCGATCTCGTCCGTGGCCGCACTTCGATCCTGATCGCTCATCGCCTCGCCACCGTCCGGCGAGCGGACCAGATCCTCGTGATGGAGGCGGGACACATCGCCGAACGCGGCACGCACGAATCCCTGCTCGCCCGTAACGGTGCCTATGCCGCCCTTCTAAAAGCCGTTGCTCTTCCGGCATGAAAGACATGATCCGCCTGCTTCGCCTCTTTGCGACCGAGCGGCTCTGGATCGCGGGCGGGTTTCTTCTCGCGCTCGCCACCATCCTTGCCAATTTCGGGCTGCTCGCGCTCGCCGGCTGGTTCCTCGCCGCGTCGGGGCTCGTCGGGCTCGCCTCCTATGCGGCGCAGAATGTCTTCAACTTCTTCACCCCGGCCGCCTTCGTCCGCTTCTTCGCGACACTCCGCGTGCTCGGCCGCTATGCCGGGCGGATCGTCGATCACGAGGCCACGTTTCGCCAGCTCGCAGACCTCAGAAGCTTCCTCTATGCGCGGCTCGAGCCGCTCGCGCCGGCCGGCCTCGCGGGGGACCGCAGCGGCGATCTTCTTTCCCGCCTCGTCGCCGATATCGACCGGCTGGGCGATGTCTATCTCCGCGTCTTCGCGCCTTTCGCGGTCGCCGCCTGTGCCTCGCTGGTGATGGCCGGCACGCTTGCTTTCTTCGTCCCCTGGGCGGGACTGGCACTCTTCGCGGGCCTCGCGCTTGCCGGCCTCGCCGTGCCGGCGGCGAGCCTCGCCCTCGGCGCTCGGCCGAGCCGCGAGGTGGTGGCCATCCGGAACGCGATGCGGGCGGACATCGTCGATGCCGTGCAAGGCATGGCCGAGCTTCTCACCTACAACGCCGCGCCAGCCATGGAAGCGCGGATTGGCGCGGCGAATGACCGGCTGATCGGATGCGAGGCCCGGCTTGCAGCGCTCGCCGGGCTCGGCGCCGGGGCGAGCCTGCTGATCGCCAATGCGACGATGGGCGCAGCACTGCTGATCGGGCTCCTGCTCGCTGTTTCCCACCGTCTATCGGGCGCCGATGTGCCGCTGCTGGCCTTGGGCGCGCTCGCCGCCTTCGAGGCAGTGGCGCCTTTGCCGCAGGCCTTCCAGCTCTTCGGCGGCATGGCCGAATCGGCCGGGCGGGTCTTCGCGATCGCCGACCGGCCCCCGCCGGTGCGCGAGCCTGCGCAAAGCCCCGCGCGCCCGGCCTCTCTCGAGATCGCGCTTTCGAATGTGCGGCTCCGTTATGCGCCGGACGCGCCCTGGGCGCTCGACGGGCTCAGCCTCACCATCCGCAAGGGTGAGCATGTCACGATCCTCGGCCGCTCGGGGGCGGGCAAGACCTCGCTCGTCAATCTGCTGCTCCGCTTCGCCGAATACGAGGAAGGTTCTGCCACTCTCGGCGGAATCGAGCTCCGGGCGATCCGTGGCGATGACGTTCGCAGCCTCTTCGCCGTGGTTTCCCAGCGCAGCCATCTCTTCGCCGGCTCGATTCGCGACAATCTCCGCATCGCCCGGCCCGACGCTGATGACAATGTGCTCTGGCGTGCGCTCGAGGCGGCCGAGCTTGCCGCCTTCGTCCGCGCCGCGCCCGAGGGTCTCGATCAGCCGATCGGCGAGGGCGCGGCCCGGCTTTCGGGCGGCGAGGCGCGCCGCCTCGCCCTGGCCCGGGCTTTCCTGCGCGATACGCCCTTCCTGGTGCTCGACGAGCCGACCGAGGGCCTCGATCCGCTCACCGAAGCCAGCCTGCGCGAGGATCTCGCTCGCCTCGCCCGCGGACGGACCGTCATCACCATCACCCACCGCCTCGCCTTCATCGCCCCCGAGGAGCGCGTGATCCTTCTCGAAGCAGGCCGAGTCGCCGAGGAGGGAAAGTTCGCCTCACTTCGCACGCACGGACGAATCGTGCCGCGCCTTGCCCGCATGCAGGAAGACCTGATCCATCTCTGAACCCTCCTTGCTGCGGCGCACGCAGGGCTCAAAAAACATGTCACTGACATGGATCAATGCGATCGGGACAGCTTGCCGATGCTATAAAGTTGTAAGATTGTCGCGCTCTGGTCATGGCATGCCTGCCATGCCGGGCTTCACTGTGCACGAGGGATTTTCCGATGATTGATCCGGCCGTCGTCAATCTTTCCCGACTGCAATTCGCGCTGACCGCCCTCTATCACTTCCAGTTCGTGCCGCTCACGCTCGGCCTCACCTTCATGCTCGCGGCGATGGAGACGGTCTATGTCATCACCGGCAGAGCCATCTACAAGGAGATGACCCAGTTCTGGGGCAAGCTCTTCGGCATCAATTTCGCGATCGGCGTGGCGACCGGCCTCACCATGGAGTTCGAGTTCGGCACCAACTGGTCGATGTATTCGCATTTCGTGGGCGACGTCTTTGGCACGCCGCTGGCGATCGAGGGGCTGATGGCCTTCTTCATGGAATCGACCTTCGTCGGCCTGATGTTCTTCGGCTGGGACCGAATGAGCAAGGAAGGACATCTGGCAATCACCTATCTCGTCGCTCTCGGCTCGAACCTTTCCGCGCTCTGGATCCTGATCGCCAACGCCTTCATGCAGGAGCCGCTCGGCGCGCGCTTCGACCCCCAGACGATGCGCATGCAGTTCCACAGTTTCGGCACCCTCGTCTTCAGCGAGAAGGCACAGGGCGAGTTCGTCCATACCTCGATCGCGGGCTTCGTCTGCGCCGCGATGTTCGTCATGGGGATCAGCGCCTTTTATCTGCTGACGCGCCGGCATCGCGAATTCGCCCTGCGCTCGTTCCGGATGGCGGCCCTGTTCGGCGTGATTTCCACCCTCGCCGTCATCACGCTCGGCGATGCGGCGGGGCGGCTCGATTATCTCGTGCAACCGACCAAGCTCGCCGCCATGGAAGGGCTCTGGCACACGACCAATCCGCCCGAGGAGCCATGGAAGCTGATCGCTTTTCCGAACGACGCGACGCGGCGCGATCTCTTCGATTTCTCGATCGGCATTCCCTATGTGCTGACGCCATTGATCACACATAACTTCACCCAGGCGATTCCCGGCATCGATGCGCTCGAGATGGACGCGTCTGCCCGGGTGGAGAACGGGATCGATGCGGTCCTGGCGCTCGAGGACTATGCCAGGACCAGGGATCCGAACGCGCTCTCCAAATTCGATTTCTATGAGGACGATATGGGCTACGGCTTCCTCGCCCAGCGTTTCGCCCCCGATCAGGATCTCACGAAGGTCACGCCATCCAATATCCGGGAGATCGCGACCGAGACTGCGCGCGCGAGCATCCCCAATGTCTTCGTCGAATTCTGGGCCTTCCGCATCATGATCGCGTTCGGCTTCGCCTTCCTCATGATCTTCGCCTTCGGCGCCTATTACAGCCTGAGGAACACGATCGAGAGGCAACGCTGGGTGCTGCATCTCGCGATGTGGTTCATTCCAATCCCCGTGCTCGTGACACTCTATGGCTGGATCACCGCCGAGAATGGCCGGCAGCCCTGGAGCGTATTCGGCTGGCTGCCGACCTTCCAGGCCGCCTCGACCCATTCGCTCGGCTACATGATCTTCTCTCTTCTCGGCTTCGCGCTTCTCTACACGATCTTCATCGCTGCCGAGCTTTACCTGATGTTCAAATATGCCCGCCTCGGTCCGAGCCCTGCCGGGAGCCCCGAGCCGCACGCCGCTCCGGCAGCAGGCCCGGCCATTCTGAGGCCGGGCTATGCGGCGAAATCCTGGGAATAGGGAGGGTTCGGACGATGGAACTCTATGCGATCCTGAAGATCGTCTGGGTGCTCCTGCTCGGTGTGCTGCTGGTCGGCCTCGGCACCATGGTGGGAATGGATATGGGTGTCGGCACCCTGCTTCGCTTCGTCGGCCGCAATGATGTCGAGCGGCGCACCGCGCTCAACATCATCGGCCCGCACTGGGATGGCAATCAGGTCTGGTTCGTTCTCGGTGGTGGGGCGATCTTCGCCGCCTTCCCCACTCTTTATGCGACTTCGTTCTCCACCTTCTACA
>JASHVY010000586.1 GCA_030044345.1 Acetobacteraceae bacterium
AAAAGCAGGCACGCCCCCGTGATGCCGATGACTGCCAGGGTCGCCCGCGTCCGCGCCCCGCGCGAAACCCTCTGGGCGAGCGCCATCAAGGCGAGAATGCCGCCCTCGCCATGATTGTCGGCACGCATCACCAGAAGCACGTATTTCAATGTCACGATCAGTATCAGCGCCCAGAAGATGAGCGAGAGCACGCCCATCACCTCGACCGGTCCGATCCGCTCGCGGCCGAACAATCCAAGGCTCGCGTGAACCGTATAAAGCGGGCTGGTCCCGATATCGCCATATACGACGCCAAGCACGGCGATCAGTTGGCCGAGCCTGAGGGCGTTCACGGATCGGGCAGGAACGCCCGTCTCGGAGGATATGGCGACGTCTCTCATGGCTCGGGCGTATCCCCTTTTCCGGCCGGCGGGTGAGGCCCGGAAAAGGATGGAGGCAAGACCGATACGCCTGTTGCGCCGCGGCATGCAAGCCTCGGCCCGAGTAAGTCATTGCCGGCCGGCACCTCTCGGCCCCAAGGGGCGGCTGCCGAAGATTGCCGTGCCGATGCGCACATGGGTTGCGCCATACGCGATCGCCGTCTCGAAATCCGCCGACATCCCCATCGACAGCTTGGAAAGCCCATGCCGCGCCGCGCAAGCGGCAAGCCAGGCAAAGTGCGGGGTCGGGTCATCGTTCACTGGCGGCACGCACATCAATCCGACGAGAGCCGCCCCGAACCGCTCCTGGCTTGCCGCGATGAAATGGTCGGCCTCCGCCTGAGGCACGCCCGATTTCTGGGCTTCGCCGCCGACATTCACCTCGACGAGAAGGCGCGGCGTCCGGCCTTCCCGCGCCATTGCGTCGGCCAGCGCATCCGCGAGCCGCGGCCGGTCCAGACTCTCGATCACGTCGGCGAGCCTGACCGCGAGCCGCGCCTTGTTGGTCTGCAAGCCGCCGATCAGATGCAGGCAGAGCTCGGGTCGAGCCGCCTTGAGGGTGGCGAACTTCTCCGCCGCCTCCTGTACCCGGTTTTCGCCGAAATGAAGCTGCCCGGCTGCCAGCGCCGCGCGCACCGCGTCCTCCCCTTGGGTTTTCGAGACAGCGACGAGCGTGACATCCTCTGCCCGGCGGCCCGCAGCAAGGGCCGCCGCCCGGATGCGGGCACGCACCCGGGCGAGATTTTCGCCAATGGTCTTCTCGACGAGGCTCAGGTGTAACGCATCTTCATCGGACATGGATCGCAAGCTCATCGCCTGGGCGCGCGCGGTCAAGGCTCGCGATTCCGTCCCGCCGGGGCGGCCCGCCCTCCCACCGCTCTGGCTCTTCACGGACGAAACCCGTCTGCCGGATCCTCGGGTCGCGGTTGCCCATCTGCCCAAGGGCCTCGCCGGCGTCATCCTGCGTCATGACAATGCTCCGGGAAGGCAGGCGCTTGGCCGCGACCTCGCCCGTCTTTGCCGGGCACGCCGGCTCGCCCTGGTGGTTGCCGGCGATCCGCGCCTGGCCGCCTCTCTGCGTGCTGGTCTGCATATCCGCCGCGGCCGCCGTCCACTTGCGCGCCGCCGTCCCGGCCTGCTCACCGCCTCGGCGCACAATCGGGCGGAGCTTGAACGCGCCCGCCGCGCTGGCGCCGACCTCGTCTTTCTTGGTCCGGCCTTCGCCACCGCAAGCCATTCAGGGGCCCGCCCGCTCGGCCCGCTGGTTTGGAACCGCCTCGCCCGCGCAGCCCGCATGCCGGTTGCCTGCCTCGGGGGCATCGAAGGACAGCGTATTCGTTCCCTTCCGATATCGGTCGCTGCCGGCGCCATCGGCGCGCTGACCTGAGCCCGGGTCCATCGGGTCCTTTTCTCGGGAAGAAAAGCAGCTTGCACGATTTTGCATGTCTCCGCAGCCGCAACCTCGGGTCATATGAGAAGTCTATTATAAGTAAAACATTCTATTTTCGTCACGACTTTCCGGACCCCCGTCCGCTCACACGCCTTTGAGCCAATCCATCGGTCGTGCCGGGTCATCCGGCTGGGAAGCGGAGAGAAGAGGAATGCGCAGGTTTTTGCTTCAGACGACATTGGCGCTTGGCGTGATCGGGCTTGGTGGCGCGGGAATCGCGCCTGCGGCTTTTGCCCAGATGGCCTATCCGCAAACAGCGACGCCGACCGGGCCAAACCAGATGTGGGGCGTGGGCGGCCTTGGTGCTCCGCCTGCGGGTGCCTCGAGCGTGGCAGCTTCCAGCACAGCGGCGCCCGGCAGCTTCGGGGTCCATCTCAATGGGCGACTCAATTATTACCTGGGCGCGGTTGGCAGCTCGGTCGATCAGTTCGATGGCAGCAAGCTCGATAACGTGGAGAGCCAGGGCTATCTCCGCCTCTATCCGGGGTTCGACGCAGTGGCCGCCAACGGTTTGCAGTACGGCGTCGTGTCCGAGATCCGGAATCCCGGCAGCAACTTCACCGGCGTTGGCGCCAACGCCTCAGGCAACGCCTCGCAGAACACGCTCTTTTGGTACGAAGCTTACGGCTATGTCGGGGCCCAGGATCTGGGCCTCCTGTATTTTGGCCAGAGCGACGGCGCGTTCGACCTGCTCATGGTCGGTACCTTCGAGAATTTCAACGACGGCGGATGGAACGGCGACGTTCCGGGCTTCATCCCGAGCGCCGCCGCCCCGATCTGGCCTTGGCCTGATTCCGGCCCCTATCAGACGATCGATCGCCTGACTTATCTTTCGCCGACATGGAACGGTCTGCAGTTCGGCCTATCCTTTGCGCCGAACAACACGCCGCTGATCAACACCGAAGGCTGCAACGTCGCCGCCGCCAACTGCAATCGCCTCGCTTCGACGCCGCTGCCAGCGGATGGCTCCGTTGCAAACTCGCCACGCTATCGCAACATTGTCGATGCTGCCGCCGAGTATGCGGGAACTTTCGGCCCGATCGGCATCAATGCCAGCGTTGGTTATCTCCATTCGACACCGGTTTCGAACAGCCTCGCCGGCGCGATCCCCTATAGCGGCCTGAGCGTTGGTATGGGAGGGCTGACGCTGACCTATGGAGGTTTCACCGTCGGCGGCAACATCCTCGGCGGGACGATGAGCAACGCCTATTTTCTCCAGCCGAAAGATGGCGCCGACGCGCTCGCCTTCCTCATCGGCGGCAGCTACTCGGTGGGGCCGGTCGTCGTCGGTGCCAGCTACTATAAGTACAAATATCAGGGTGACTTTCAGTCACCCGCCACCGAAGGTGTGGAGACGGACCAGGGCATCGCCGCCGGCGGCACCTATGCCGTGGCACCGGGCCTCGCGCTCTATCTCTCGTACCTCTACGGCACGCGCCACCAGCTCGGCTTTGATTTCGCAACCAATGCACCGGGCACCGCCTTCAATAATGTCAAAAGCCAGGTTTTCGCCGTCGGCACCGTTTGGAAGTGGTGAATGCCGGCCCGCTCCAACCTACGGCCGCGGGCCGGGAGGGTATTTTGCTGCAATGCGCAAAATTTCTATATAATTGAGATCAATCAGAAATTGTAATTTTCGTCATAGATTAACATCCAAGCGTATTTATGTTGCTTCATAGCCACAGTGTTTCGAAAATGCCATGACAACCCTTGCGACCAATCCTTCTGAATGGCCATAGTCCGCCCGCTTCGATGCGCCCATTGGGTCCGGGGATTTTGCCTTCGGGTGATCGGTTGCGGCGGCAAGGGGCGAGGCCGGGAGACCGGCGCACACGAGGAGGATCTGGATGCGCAAACTTCTGCTCACCACGGCGGCAGCGCTGGGCACCGCGATAGGATTGGCCGGCGGCGCCTATGCTCAGGGCTATACCCCGACCTCGCCGGCGACCCAGGCTCCCACCGCGGCGCCGGTTCCTGCGCCGGTCAAGCCTCCGCCGGCTCCGAACGTGATGTCCGGTGTGGGTGGTCAAGCCGTACCGGAAAAGACGATGGGCCAGCCCCCGATGGGCGCCTCGAGCACGGTGATGATGGGTTCGGAAGCATCACCTGGCAGCTTCGTCGTCCACCTCAATGGCCGCTTGAATTTTTATGCGGGTGTCGAGGGGGATTCGGCACAGGTCGTCGGCAGCAACAAGCTCGATAACGCCGAGTTCCAGGGCTATATCCGCCTCTATCCGGGCTTTGACGCGGTGGCCGCCAACGGCTTGCAATATGGCGTCGTCTCGGAAATCCGGAATCCCGGCAGCACCTTCACTGGCGTCGGCGCCAATGCGTCGAGCAATGCCTCTGAGAATACGCTCTACTGGCGGCGCGCCTATGGCTATGTGGGCACCCCCGATCTCGGCAGGTTGAGCTTCGGCCAGCAGGATGCCGCCTTCGATCTTCTGCAGGTCGGCACCTTCGAGAATTTCAACGACGGCGCATGGAACGGTGACGTCGAGAATTTCATCGGCGGCGGTCTTGGTGCTGCGACCGGTGCCGGCGTGACGTATCCCTTCGCGGACGTGGGCAACATCTATACGGTCAACCGGCTGCTTTATATGTCGCCGAATTTCTCGGGTTTCCAGTTTGGTTTCAGCTTTGCCCCGAACAACGAGCCACTGATCAACACCGAAGGCTGCTCTGTCGCGTCAACGACCTGCAATCGGCTCTCCTCTGATGCGAGTGCCACATCGGGGACTGTCACCGGGGTTCGCTATCGGAACATCATTGAAGCCGCCGGCAACTACACCAACACGTTCGGCCCTCTCGGCCTTGCTCTCTATGGCGGCTTCTATGGCGGCACGCCGGTCAACAGCACCGCGCCCGGCGCAATTCATTACGATGAGCTTGCCGTTGGCGCCTTCGGCGCAACCGTCAGCTATGCCGGCTTCACGGTGGGTGGCCACATCAACTTCGGCGACGAGAACGGGCTCTGGGATCTGATGCCGCAGGGCGGCAAGCCGGCCTTCGCCTATATGTTTGGCGGCGAGTACGCCACGGGTCCGGTCATCGTCGGCGCGAGCTGGTTCCAATATCAATACACCGGTGACTTCCAGTCGGCCGCACACGGCGGACCGAGCACGGAAGGGCTGGAGACTGACCACGGCGCGGCTGCCGGCGCCACCTACGCTGTCGCGCCCGGCCTCGCCCTCTACCTCTCCTATCTCTATGGTCAGCGCCACCAGGTCGGTTTCAACTTCAATACTGGCGTGCCGGGCACAGCCAACAACAACACCCACGGCCAAGTCTTCGCCGTGGGTACCGTCCTCAAGTGGTAAACACAAACTAGCGACGAAACTTCCCGCCACGGGCGGCAGGGGAGACCCTGCCGCCCTTCCTTTTTTGAAACCCTTGGCGCTCGGCTCCGAAGCCGCTACAGAACGCCGCCCCTCCTACGGGGACAGTCCCCTCAACGCGCAGGCACACCAATGGCTTTCCGTCTTCGCGTCCTCCTCTGCCTGCTCTTGCTGCCGGCGCTCGCTTCCTGCGGGCTCTTCGGCAACCCGACCCCCGTCTCTCCCGAGACTTACAGCCCGGCCAATACCGGGCCAGGTTCAAACGTGCCTGGAACAGTTCTCGGTCCCCAGGGGCTGACATTGAACCTGCTCGGCAACGGGAGCGGCAATGGTCGTCCGACGGGGGCGAACACGGGCGCGGCCCTCGGGGTCAATGCCTATCTCTGGCGCGGCGCACTGGATACGCTCTCCTTCATGCCGCTGGCCTCCGCCGATCCCTTCGGTGGGGTCATCATCACCGACTGGTGGCAGCCGCCTCAGGCCCCGGATGAGCGTTTCAAGGCGACCGCTTATATCCTCGGCCGCGAGCTGACCGCCTCGGCGCTCCGCGTCGCGATCTACCGCCAGGTGCTCAAGAACGGGAGCTGGGTGGATGCCGAGGTGAGTCCCTC
>JASHVY010000587.1 GCA_030044345.1 Acetobacteraceae bacterium
GGCACCGTGCCGTGCGGGCGGGTGAGGTCGAGCATCACATAGGCGATGCGCTGGCCCGGGCCGTGATAGGTCCATTGCCCGCCGCGGCCGGTGCGGAAGGTGGGAAAACGCTCCGGCTCGGTCAGATCTTCCGCCCGCGCCGAGGTGCCGGCGGTGTAGAGCGGCGGATGCTCGGTGAGCCAGACGCGCTCGGCCGCGGTCCCGGCGCGGATTTCGTTCGCCAGCGCCTGCATCCGGGCAATCGCGTCCGGATAGGCAACCGGCGCGGGCGAGCGCTCAAAACAAAGCGTGCCGGCAATTGAAGGGTCGAAAGGCATCCGCTATATCCGCCCCCCGCCGGGCGACCGATGCAAGGCCGCATCGGGAGCGTGGTACGAGCGGTCGTGGCGGAATGGTAGACGCGCAAGCTTGAGGTGCTTGTGGGGGCAACCCCGTGGAAGTTCGAGTCTTCTCGACCGCACCACTTCGCCGATCCTCCGATGCCCGTTCTCCCGATGGCGGACCTCTGTTGCCGGAATGGGCCGTTCCGTCGATGGTCCCGCCAAGTTAGGAGACTGCGATGGACGAGGCTATCGGCAAGGAAGCGCTTGACTATCACCGGCTGCCGCGGCCGGGAAAGCTCACCATCGAGCCGACCAAGCGGATGGCGACCCAGCATGATCTCGCACTCGCCTATTCGCCGGGCGTCGCCGCCGCTTCGCTCGCCATCGCCGCCGATCCGACCTTGGCTTACGACTATACCACCCGGGGCAATCTGGTCGCGGTGATCTCCAACGGCACCGCGGTGCTCGGGCTCGGCAATATCGGCCCGCTCGCCGCCAAGCCGGTGATGGAGGGCAAGGCCGTCCTCTTCAAGAAATTCGCCGGGATCGACGTGTTCGATATCGAGGTCGCCGCCGCCGATCCCGAGCGATTCGACGAAGTGGTGGCCGCGCTCGAGCCGACCTTCGGCGCGATCAATCTCGAGGATATCAAGGCGCCCGAGTGCTTCACGATCGAGGCGGCGCTGCGAAGCCGGATGGATATTCCGGTCTTCCATGATGATCAGCACGGCACCGCCATCACGGTTGCCGCGGCGATACGCAACGGGCTTCTTTTGCAGAACAAGCGCCTCGAGGAAGTGAAGCTCGTCACCTCCGGGGCCGGTGCGGCGGCGCTTGCCTCGATCGATCTCCTGGTGGCGATGGGGCTCAGGCCCGAGCATGTCACGCTCACCGATATCAAAGGTGTGGTTCATGCCGGACGTCCCGGGATCGAGGCCGAGAATCTCGCCCGCTATGCGCGCAAGACGGATGCACGGCGGCTCGAGGACGTGCTCGACGGTACCGACATTTTTCTCGGCCTCTCCGCGCCCCGCGTGCTGAAGCCCGAGTGGCTGGCGAAATTCGCCCCTCGGCCGCTCATCCTCGCCCTCGCCAATCCCGAGCCCGAGATCATGCCCGAGCTCGTCAATGAGGCGAGACCGGACGCCATCGTCGCCACCGGGCGCTCGGACTATCCGAACCAGGTCAACAATGTGCTTTGCTTTCCCTTCATCTTTCGCGGCGCGCTCGATGTCGGCGCGCGCACGATCGATCAGGGAATGCAGATCGCCGCGGTCGAGGCGCTGGCCGGGCTCGCGCGGATGGAGGCGAGCGAGGCGGTCGCGGCCGCCTATGGCGGGGCGGCGCCGCTCTTCGGGCCCGACTATATCATCCCCAAGCCCTTCGATCCGCGGCTGATCCTGGAGATCGCGCCCGCCGTCGCTGAGGCCGCGATGAAGAGCGGCGTGGCGCGCCGGCCGATCGCCGATTGCGCCGCCTATCGCCAGGCGCTGGAGCGCTTCGCCTTCCGCTCCGGCGCGCTGATGCACCCGGTCTTCGAGACGGCGCGCAAGGCACCGAAGCGCATCGCCTATGCCGAGGGCGAGGATGAGCGGGTGCTGCGCGCGGTGCAGACGGTGCTCGATGAAGGGCTCGCGGTGCCCGTGCTGTTGGGAAGGCGCGAGGTGATTGCGGCGCGCGTGCGTGAGCTCGGGCTTCGGCTGCGCATCGGCGAGACTGTCGAGGTGGTGGACACGCTGGCCGATCCCCGGCTCATCGAGGGGATGCTGGCGGATTACGAGCGCCTGGTCGGGCGGCATGGCATTCCCCCCGCCGATGCCGCGGTGCGGCTTCGGCGCATCGGCACGGTGACTGCGGCGATGCTGCTCAATTCCGGCCAGGTCGATGCCGCGATCTGTGGCGGCAATGGCGAGTGGTGGCGGCATATGCAGCATGCGCTGCCGCTGGTGCCGCGGCTGCCGGAGGCGACCCGGGTCTATGCGCTTTCCGCGCTGATCCTGCGCAATGGCGCGCTTTTTGTCTGCGACACGCAGATGATCCTCGATCCGACGGCGGAGCAGATCACCGAGATGACATTGCTCGCCGCGACCGCGGTGCAGAATTTTGGCGTGGCGCCCAAGGCGGCGCTGCTTTCGCATTCGAGCTTCGGCGGCTCGCGTTCCGAATCCGCGCGCAAGATGCGCACCGCTCTCGTGATGATCCGCGCCCGTGCCCCCGATCTCGAGATCGATGGCGAAATGCAGGCCGATGCCGCGCTTTCGGAGGCGATCCGCAGCCGCGCGGTGCCCGATTCGCGGCTGACCGGCTCGGCCAATCTGCTGGTGATGCCGAATCTCGATGCCGCAAGCATTGCTTTCAACATGCTCAAGGCGGCCGCCGAGGGGCTCACGGTCGGGCCACTGCTGCTCGGCCTCGCCAAGCCGCTCAATGTGCTGGTGCCGAGTGTCACCGCGCGCGGCATCGTCAATGTGAGCGCGCTCATGGTCCGCGCCGCGCAGGAGCCGGCGAAGGAAGCCGCCGTTGTCTAGCGTGTTATGTACTTCGATGAAGTATCAGAAAGAAGGAGGCTTCTTTTTCTGAAGAAAAAGAAGCAAAAAGACTTTTCTCCGTTTTCCGGACCAGGC
>JASHVY010000588.1 GCA_030044345.1 Acetobacteraceae bacterium
GTAAGGAAAATTCGTGCCGGCAAACCTCCCTGCCCCGGAGTCGATCATTCTGGACGAAACGAGTGGAGAAATCCCGCGCCTGCTTAGCCTTCCAACTCATGAGCGGCTTCGCGTGGTGGGCGACGTTCATGGCGATGCGCGCGGTTTCGCCGCCGCGGCGGCGACCGATCGGTTCGTGGTCCAGCTCGGCGACCTCACCGACCATGGGTCCGACAGCGCCGGCGTGCTGGTCATGATGCTCGATCGGATCGCCGCCGGTCGCGGCCTTTTCCTGCTCGGCAATCACGATCTCAAGCTCGCCCGCACGCTCGCGGGCCGGCAGGTGCGGCGGGGCGCGCCGCTGGAGGCCACACTTGCCGCACTCGACCCCGCGCTCGCGGAGCGCACACTGGCGGCGATCGCCCGCGCCCCGGCCTGGCTCGCCGCCAACGGCCGGTTCTTCGTTCATGCCGCCTTCGATCCCGGCATGCTGCTCGAGCCGCCTCCGCCGGTGCCGGTCACCGGGCCGGTTCCGCCGCTTCTCGCCCGCGCCCTTTATGGCCAGCCGACCGGACGGATGCAGCCGGATGGCTATCCCGAGCGGAGCTTCCGCTGGGTCGAGCGGATTCCGCCGGGCCTCACCGTCTATTGCGGCCATGATTGTCGAAGCCGTGACGGCCGTCCCTATATCCACCGCAATGAGGCGGGCGGCATCGCCGTGTTCCTCGATACCGGCGCGGGAAAAGGCGGGCACCTGTCCTGGATCGATCTCTGAATTCTGGCGCCAATTCGGCAGCAAGGGCCGGAGTGCGGGTTGCGGCGAGGCCTCCCATAACCATCGGCAGAAGGCGGGGGCGTTCGGCCTCTGCCGATGGTAGAAAGGACAGTCCGATGGATATGGCCACGCTCTTCCCGACCGACGCCGAGCGCTGGCAGGCGGTCATGGCCCGCGAGCGGCGGGCGGATGGCGCTTTCGTCTATTCGGTACGGAGCACCGGCGTTTATTGCCGCCCCTCCTGCGGGGCGCGGCTCGCGCGGCGGGAGAATGTGCGGTTCCATGCGTCGGCCGAGGCGGCCGAGGCGGCGGGCTTCCGCCCGTGCAAGCGCTGCCGGCCGGATCGGCCCGACCTTGCGTCACGGCAGGAGGCGGCTGTCGCCCAGGCCTGCCGGATGATCGAGACGGAAGACGAGCCGCCGAGCCTGGATGCGCTGGCGCGCGCGAGCGGCCTCAGCCGCTTTCACTTCCACCGCGTGTTCAAGGCCGCGACCGGCACCACCCCGATGGCCTATGCGGCGCAGTGCCGGGCCCGGCGGATGGAAGGCGCGCTCGGGCGCGCGAACAGCGTGACCGAGGCGATCTATGAGGCGGGCTTCAACTCGAGCGGCCGCTTCTACGCGGAAGCGCCCGCGCGCCTTGGGATGACGCCGCAGAAATGGCGGGCCGGCGGCGCGGGCGCAGTGATCCGCTATGCGAGCGGCGCCTGCTCGCTGGGAACGATCCTCGTCGCGGCGACCGAGAAGGGGATCTGCGCGATCTCCTTCGGCGAGGACGAGAAGGAGCTCGTGGGCATGCTCGCCGCGCGCTTCCCGAAAGCCCGGCTCACGCCGGCGGACCCTGACTTCGCCGAGACGCTCGCCGCCGTCATCGATGCGGTGGAGACGCCGGCGCGCGGGCTCGACCTGCCGCTCGATATCCAGGGCACCGCGTTCCAGTGCCGGGTCTGGGCGGCGCTCAAGGCGATCCCGGCGGGCGAGACGGCGAGCTACGCGGAGATCGCCCGCCGCATCGGCGAGCCGGGTGCAGCGCGCGCGGTGGCGGCGGCCTGTGCCGCCAACAAGCTCGCGGTCGCGATTCCCTGCCATCGGGTGATCGGGTCGGACGGTGCGCTCTCCGGCTATCGCTGGGGCATCGCGCGCAAGCGCGCCCTTCTCGCCCGCGAGGCCGGCGCATGAGCGCGGCGGCTTCGCTCGCGAGAGAGCGCAATCCTGGTGAACGCGTGCGCGCGCTCGACTGGAGCGGGATCGCCGCCGATCTCGATCGCGAGGGTGCCGCTCGCCTGCCCGGGCTGCTCTCCGCCGCGGAATGCCGTGGGCTTGCCGCGCTCTATGGAGAGGAGAAGCCGTTCCGTAGCCGCATCGTCATGGCACGGCACGGCTTCGGGCGGGGCGAATACAAATATCTCGCCTACCCGCTTCCCGAGATCGTGGCCGGCCTGCGCGCGGCGCTTTACCCTCCGCTCGCCGCCATCGCCAACCGCTGGAATGAAAACCTTTCCCTATCCGAGCGTTATCCTGGGAAGCTCGCGGAGTTTCTGAGCTTCTGCCATGAAGCCGGCCAGGAGCGGCCGACGCCGCTCCTGCTGCAATATGATGCGGGCGACTATAATTGCCTGCACCAGGACCTTTACGGCGCCCTCGTCTTTCCCTTGCAGGTGGCCTTCCTGCTCTCCGTCCCCGAACAGGATTTCAAGGGCGGCGAGTTCGTCCTGGTGGAGACGCGGCCGCGCCAACAATCGCGCGCCCTGGTGATGCCGCTTGCGCAGGGAGATGGCGTCGTCTTCGCGGTCAATCATCGCCCGGTGCGCGGCACGCGGGGGTTTCATCGCGTCGCGATGCGCCATGGCGTGAGCGCGGTCCGCGCCGGCCGGCGCCATGTGCTCGGCATTATTTTTCACGATGCCAAATGAAAACGAGAGGAGCGGCGATCTGCTGGCCAATCTCGCAGCGCCGGGCCGCGAACGGGTGGCGCTGGGTCCCGACGCCGTGCTGTTGGCGGGATTTGCCGCCGATGCCGCGACCGATCTTCTCGCCGGGCTTGAGACGGTGCTCGCGGCCGCTCCCTTCCGCCACATGGTGACGCCCGGCGGGCATCGCATGTCGGTCGCGATGACGAGCGCGGGGCCGCTCGGCTGGGTCACCGACCGAAGCGGCTATCGCTATGAGCCGCACGACCCCGAGACCGGCCGCCCCTGGCCGCTTCTGCCCGCACGCTTTGCCTCCCTGGCCGCGCTGGCGGCCAAGACTGCCGGCTTTCCCGGATTCGCGCCGGATTCCTGCCTGATCAACCGCTATGAGCCGGGAACCCAGCTCGCCCTGCATCAGGATCGGAACGAGCGGGATTTCGCGCAGCCGATCGTCTCCGTCTCGCTCGGGCTGCCGGCGATCTTCCTTTTCGGCGGGCCCGTCCGCGGCGCAAGGCCGCGCCGCGTCCGTCTCGAGCATGGCGATGTGGTTGTCTGGGGCGGCGGCGCGCGCCTCCATTTCCACGGCGTGGCACCGCTGGCGGAGGGGACCCACCCGCTCACCGGCCGCTGCCGCATCAATCTCACCTTCCGCCGCGCCGGCTGAAACCGGCTGGCTTCAGGTGGGCTGGACGCTTGCCTGCGAGCGAAGGGCGGCGCTGCGGGGACCGGCGGGGCGCGGCGCGCCGGCCGGTTCCGGAACGACCCCGAAATGCCCGAGATAGGGGGCGAATTTTTCCCGCTCCGCCGCGGCGTCCAGGCCATGGTCCTCGAAGCGGTAGCGGTGCACTCCATAGCCGCCATTGGGCTCGGCGGCAGCGAATTCCGCCACTGCACTTCCGAGGCCCTCCGGCCGGGGGATGCCGAAATGCCGGTACACCCCCTCCACCGCGCCCGCCGGATCGGCGACCAGGTCGAGATAATGGACGTGGCAGATCGTGCCTTCCCAGCGCGGATCCTCGCTTGCGGCGATCATTCGTTGCGCGCCCTCGAGCCAGCGCGCGCTTTCGCCGCGGCCGATCTCCACCCGGTCGAGCCGGCGGGTGAAGGGGCGGCGCAGCACTTCCGTGAGCTTGGCGACCGAGAGCAGCACCCGGAGCGGATCGCGATGGACGAAGACGAGGCGCGCATCGGGATAGACCGTGCGCAGCGCATCGAGCGCGAAGAGATGGTCGGGGCATTTCAGCACCCAGCGCCGGTCCCGCCCTGCTGCGCCATCCTGGTGACGCAGGTGCTGGAGGAACCGTTTGTGCAGCCGATAGGCCGGCAGATGCCCCTCGCCCCCGGTCTCGAGCCAGGTGCGGTAGGTCGGGATGCGGTAGGTCGTGTCGAAGCGCAGGCTGCGGAAGGCGTGCGCGGTGATCTCCGAGCATTCCTGCGGCGAGGTGGGGGAGATGCGATGCAGACCGCGGAACTGGGGCGCCAGCCGCTCGAACATCCGCAATTGCCGTGCCACGCGGGCAATTCGCTTATGCCCTCCGCCGGCCTCATGCAGCATCGGAAAGGGGTAGATCGTCTCCCACACGCGCGGCGCGCGATTGATCGGGTCGCACATCATGAGCTCGTGGAGGAAGGTGGTGCCGCTGCGCGGAAAGCCGGTGATGAAGATCGGCTGGGCGATCGGCGCGTGAGCGATCTCGGGCGCGCGCCGCTCCGCCGCGGCAAGCTCGAGAAGGTTCGAGAGGAAGCGGAGCACATCCCATTCCAGCGCGATGCGCCCGACCAGGCCGAGCGATGCCTCCGCCTGGCAAGCCTCGAGCAGGCGCTCAAGCGGCTCGGCGACCGGGATCTCGCCGAAATTCCCGCTTCCGGACCGCTCACGCGCCCGGTCCATCAGCCGCGCAGCCTCGAGCGGACGGCGAAGGAAGCCCGACCAGCCGGCGATCTTGTCGCCCGTCCAGAGGGCTGCGCCGATCGCGGTCACGGCGTGGGTCGCCTCTCAGTGTTCCCTTGGGCTTCCCCCCGAAACCGTCGGCCGGATCGCCCGCCAAAGGCGGGCGACGACCCTTCGATACTCATACGCCGCCCCTCGAATCTACGCGAAATCGTAACGATCTGCGTAAGGGAATAGCTAGCCTAGCGCAAGCGGCGGGCCAAGGGAGCGGACAAAAGGATCAGGACGGTACGTTCAGGCGGCTTCGGAGGAAACGAGGCGAAGTGCCTGGCGCCGCAGAAGATGCTGGTAGGGCCCGGGAGCTGCCTCGAGGAGCGCGGGCGGTCCGTCCTGGACAATATGCCCTGCCTCGAGCACGACGATCCGGTCGAAGTCGCGCAGCGTCGAGAGCCGGTGGGCGACCGCCACGACGGTCCGACCGTTCATCAGCCGGTCGAGCGCTTCCTGCACCGCCTGCTCGGACTCGCTGTCGAGCGAGGAGGTCGCCTCGTCGAGCAGCAGGATCGGCGCATCGCGCAGGAAGGCCCGGGCGATCGCCAGCCGCTGGCGCTGTCCGCCCGAAAGCCGCACCCCGCGCTCGCCGACGATCGTCTGGAGCCCTTCGGGCAGGGCGTCGAGGAACTCACCGCATCCCGCCGCCTCGGCCGCGGCCCGGACCTCGTCATCACTCGCGTCCGGCCGGCTGTAGCGGATATTCTCGAGCACCGAGCGGTGGAAGAGCATCACCTCCTGCGGCACCACCGCGACCCGCGCCGCGAGCTCTTCGCGCCCGAGATCCGCAACCGCATGGCCATCGATCAGCACAGCGCCGCCACGGACGTCCCATAGCCGTTGCATGAGGGCGAGGATGGTGGATTTGCCGGCGCCGGAACGGCCAACCAGGCCGACGCGCTCACCCGGGGCGATCTCCAGATTGAAGCTCTCGAGCACCGCGCCATTGCCGTGCGGATAGGCAAAATCGACATTGCGGAACGAGATTCGTCCCCCCGTCCTGTCCTCGGTGACCGGCGCCGGCAGCGCCGTGAGGGAATGGGCCCGCTCCATCATCTCGTGCGGCTGCAGCAGCCCTTCCACCGCCTCGCTGAGCCGGGCCATGTACTGCACGAGATCGACCGCCGCGACGGCAAGGTCGCGCGTGCCATGCAGGATGGTGAAGCCGAGGGTCACCACCAGCACCACGTCCCCCGGGGTCATCAGGTGTTTCTGCCAGAGGAACACCGCCCAGATGAGCATGCCGGCGGTGAGCAGCGCCGTCGTTATGGCGTGCAGCAGGCGAAGATTCTCGAGGAACGCGAGGCTGCGCCGGCGCGCCTCGACCTCGCCCCCGATCTTCGCGGAGAAGCGCTCGTACTCGCGGCGCTGCGCGCCGAAGGCGCGCACGAGCAGCATGTTGTTGACGACATCCACCATCTCGCCGTTCACCGAAGAGGCCTCGCTCGCATAGGTCTGATGGACCTCGTGGCCCTTGGCGGCGAGGCGCATCAGCCAGGCCGCCAGCGCGACCGAGACCACCGCCAGCGCGAGCGACATCGGCGGGTTGATCAGGGCGAGCGTCAGGATCGCGCCGCAAACGGCGAAGCAGGGCGGCAGCGCGCGCCAGACCATCGTCGTCTCGACGATGTAGAAGGCTTCCGCCGCGGCGCTGATCCGCCCGGCCAGCGCCCCCGGCAGCCTGGTGATAAAATAAGAAGGTGCATGGCCGACGAGGTGGCGGAAGAGATCCCGCCGGACGTCGCCGGTGACGGCGACGAAGACGCGGCTCGCCCGGAAGCCGGCAACGCGCCAGAGCAGATTGTCGGCGGCGATCAGGGCGGCGAGCACGCCGATCGCGGACCAGACCGCTCCGGCTTTCCCCGCCGCCAGCACATCGACCAGGTTGCGCACCGCGTATTGCGAGCCGACCGCGCAGGCGACCGCCGCCATGACGCCGCCGAGCACAATCGCGTGACCGATGGGATAGCGCCGTATGTAGCTCATCATGAAGCGGAGGGGGTGGGTTCGTCGGTCGGGCATACGGCGCCTCCGGGCAGGGTGCGCGCGGCACCCAGGATTGTCTCGTCACCATTGTTTCATCGCCGGCGCGCCGGCCAGGGGAAAGGATCCTGTATCCGGCGAGCGCGGAGGATGCAGAGCACACAGCAACTGTTTGTCAAATCTACGGCAATCCCGGTCGTCCTCTTGCCGCGATCGCAGTTCTGAATGGCATTCGGCGGCCGAGCGGCCCGCCGTAACCCTGAAGGAGGGCGGACGTCGCATGCGGATCGCGCAAATTGCTCCACTGACTGAAGCTGTGCCGCCAAAGCTCTATGGCGGAACGGAACGGGTGGTTTCCTATCTCACCGAGGAGCTCGTGGCGATGGGCCATGACGTGACCCTTTTCGCCTCCGGCGATTCCTGCACCTCCGCCAAGCTCAGGGCGATGTGGCCGCAGGCGCTTCGTTTCGATCCGGCCATAATGGACTTGACCAGTCCAACCCTGATGATGATGGAAGATGTGCGCCGCGTATCGGAAACCTTTGATATCCTTCATTTTCATGTCGATCATTGGCCCTTCTCGCTCTTCACGCGGCAAAGGACGCCCTTCGTTACGACATTGCATGGACGGCTCGATCTCGCCGAGCTGCAGCCGATCTATGCCCGCTTTCCCGGCGTCCCGGTGGCGTCGATCTCGGAATCGCAACGGATACCGCTGCCGCAGGCGAACTTCGTCGCGACGGTCCAGCATGGGCTGCCTTTGAATCTGCTTCAGCCGTTGCCCCGCCGGCCCGAATATCTCGCCTTCCTCGGCCGCATCTGCCCGGAGAAGGGACCGGAGCGCGCGATCGAGATCGCCCGACGAAGCGGTCTTCCGCTGCGCATCGCCGCCAAGGTCGATCGCGTCGATCAGCGCTATTTCGAGGAGCAGGTCCGACCGCTGCTCGGCGAGCCGGGCATCACGTTCATCGGCGAGATCGCCGAGCATGAGAAAGCGGAATTCCTGAGCGGGGCGCTCGCGCTTCTCAGCCCGATCGACTGGCCGGAACCGTTCGGTCTGGTCAACATCGAGGCGATGGCCTGCGGCACGCCGGTGATCACGTTCGATCGCGGATCGGTCCGCGAGATCCTGGAGGATGGGCTCACCGGCTTCATCGTCGAGGATATCGGGGCGGCCGTTGCGGCGGCCCGGCGCATCGGCGTGCTCGACCGGGCGCGGATCCGCGCCGAGTTCGAACGGCGCTTCACCGCCCGGCGCATGGCCGAGGAGTACGTTGCGCTTTACGAACAGCTCATCATGCCGGAGGAGCAGGCGCGGCACGCGCCCGGCGTTCGGCTCGCCGTCTAGATCAATGTCCGCTTAGATCAATATCTGCTTGTAACAATATCTGCTGGGCGGCACGCGCACGACAACGGGCGCGATCTGTGGCACGATCCTCCGGCCACCTTGGGGGAGGCCGGACGGGTCGGCATGCATCAACTTCTGCTTCTGCGCCACGCGAAGTCGTCATGGGATGATCCGGGCCTCGCCGATCGCGCGCGTCCGCTCAACAAGCGCGGCGAGCGTGCCGCGGCAGCGATCGGCCGGGCCATGTCCGAGCTTGGCCTCATCCCCGGCCTCATTCTCGCCTCGCCGGCGCGGCGGAGCATGCAGACGCTTGCCGCCCTGGCTCCCTTCCCCCGCCCGACCCGAATCGAAACGCCGGAGCCGCTCTATCTCGCCGATGTCCCCCAGCTCCTCGCAACGCTGCGCGCGCTCGCGGAGAGCGAGGCCGGAACGCTTGTCATCGGGCACAATCCGGGCCTGCATGAATTCGCCGTGATGCTGGTCGGGAAAACCCGATCGACGGCGGACAGCGAGAGGCTCGCTCAACATTTTCCGACCGCGGCGCTCGCGGAATTCGCGATCGCCGGCCGGTGGCAGGATCTTGGGCCGGGCGGGGGGCGCCTGGTGCGATTCCTTCTGCCGCGCGATCTGCCGGAGATGGCTGCCTGAACGGTTTCTCCCTTGAGCTCGCGGTTCCGCCCGAGATTGCGGGACGGCTTCGCCGCCACCCTCTGCTCCATCCGGGCCGCGCGGCCCTGGCGAAGCAGCGGCTGGTGCATATCGCCTGGCATGACGGCGAGGATGCTTCGCTCGCGGCCGCGGGGCTGGCGCTCGGGGAAGAGCGGCAGGGACGGACGCGGCAATGGTGGCTCGAGAAGCTGGGGTCCGGGACGGAGCAGGACATCAACTTCCCGCGACCGCCGGGCGTGGCGCCTGCGATATTGGCCCGGGCCAATCGGCCCGAGATGCTTGGCCCCACGACGCTCGGCCATCCGCTTCCCGCTCCCCTCCGGACCGTCGCCCGCTTCGAGGCCAGGCGCCGGACCGCCTCGATCGGCGGCGGGAGGAGAAAGGACGCGCCGGGCAGGATCGCGATCGAGCTGCTCGAAGGAAGGCTCGCGACCTCCGGCGCGGAGCAGCGGCTTGCCCGGCTCAGGTTCGCCGGCCAGCCCGCCGCCGTCTTCGCGCTCGCCGACCGGCTGCTTGCCGACCTGCCCTGCGCGGTGCCGGCGGCAAGCCTCGCCGAGGAAGCGCTCGGCGCATCTGCAGGGGACGATGCACCCCGAACCGGCTCCCCCCTGCTGCCGGAGGGACTTTCGGCCGGAGACGCGCTGGCCTGGCTCGTGGCCACGCTGGCGCGGGCTCTGCTCGCTCTTGCCCCGCGCGCATCCACCGGGGAAGAAAGCGAGCCGGTGCATCAGATGCGGGTGGCGCTGCGCCGCCTGCGCACCGCCATCACCGTGCTGAAGAGGCTCCTGCCGCCTTTGCCCCTTCATCCTGGTGACGCTCATGATGCCGATCATGGTGATGGGCCCACCCAAGCCGCGCTCACCGAGGTGGAGGCGGGGCTGCGCACGCTCGCCCGCGCGCTGGGGCCGGCCCGGGAATGGGACGTGTTCCTCGAAGGAACGGGCATGGCGGTCGCCGCCGCCTTTCCGGAGAACGCGGCCCTTGCGCGCCTGCTCAAGGCGGCCGCCCGCCGGCGCGAGGCCGCTTATGACGCGCTTCGGGCAGAACTCGGGTCCGCCGGTTTCCGTCGCCTCATGCTTCAGCTCTCCTCCCTCACCGTGCTCCGCCCCTGGCAACCAATCTCTGGTCAGCGAACCCTTGGGCAAGGACAGCAGGGAGCCCCTGAGGGAAGGCTCGAGGAAGATGGTCCGGAACCCCCTCTCACGGCAGCGACGGTGGCGGAGCTGCTGCAACGGCGGCAACGGAAGCTCCTCGCCGCCGCCGCCAACATCGCCCATGCCGATGCGCAGCACCTGCATGCGATCCGGCTCCGCGCGAAGCGGCTGCGCTATGCGGGCGAGCTCTTCTCCCCGCTCTTCCCGCGCAAGGAAACCCAGCGCTTCCTTCGCCGCCTCGCGCGGCTGCAGGACCGGCTCGGCATCGTCAATGATGCGCAGGCCGTGGACCGCCTGCTGAACGATCTCGGCGCGATGGGAAGCGGCCACGCAGCGGGGCTGGTGCGGGGCTTCGTCGCCGCGAATGCGCTTCGGGAGCGGGCGCGGGTCGAGCCCGCCTGGCGCAAGTTCCGCCGCCACGCTCCTTTCTGGCACTAGATGTGGAAGCTATGAAGGTTGTTCACCCGGGACGGATCGGGGGAGGCTCTCGCCCGTCCGGATCGGCAGGCCTGAACCCGTCTCTCTTTCCCGATCGTGAGCGCGCAATGCTGCGGGCGCGAAGGTTGCGCCCGATCCAATTTCGTCCTTAGTTATATTTATTGCATCGCGAAGCGTCAGGCGGAGAGAGAATTCTCTTCCGTCCGGCGAGGCATTGGAGATGCGGCCTCGGGCGACCGGTTCTGCCGCCTGGACGGAAAAGGGGGAACTGCATGAGCGGGACGACCAACGGCTCCGTGACGATCAGCCTTGATGGCACGAACCAGTCCTTGAAGCTGCCGCTGCTTGCCGGGACGATCGGCCCGTCAGTCGCGGATATCCGCAAGCTTTACGGCAATCTCGGGATCTTCACCTTCGACCCCGGCTATGGAGAGACGGCGAGCTGCGAGAGCAAGATCACCTATATCGATGGCGACCAGGGGGTTCTGCTCTATCGCGGCTACCCGATCGAGGAGCTCGCCGAATATGCCAGCTTCATCGAGGTCGCTTATCTGCTGCTGAGCGGAGAGCTGCCGAACGCGGCGCAGCTCAAAGACTTCGATGCCGGTGTGCGCAACCACACGATGCTGCACGAGCAGCTCCGCCGCTTCTTCGAAGGCTTCCGCCGCGACGCCCACCCGATGGCGGTGCTGTGCGGCGTCGTCGGCGCGCTCTCGGCCTTTTATCATGACAGCCTCGACATCACGAATCCCGAGCATCGGCGGATCAGCGCCTTCCGCCTGATCGCCAAGGTGCCGACGATCGCCGCCTGGACGTACAAATACGCGATCGGCCAGCCCTTCATGTATCCGCGCAACGATCTCAGCTACGCCGAGAATTTTCTCTATATGATGAACGCCGTTCCGGCCGAGCCCTACAAGGTGAACCCGGTGCTGGCGGCGGCGATGGATCGCATCCTGACCCTGCATGCGGACCATGAGCAGAATGCCTCGACGAGCACGGTCCGGCTGGCCGGCTCCACGGGAGCCAATCCCTTCGCCTGCATCGCCGCCGGAATCGCGAGCCTGTGGGGCCCGGCGCATGGCGGAGCGAACGAGGCGGTGCTTCGGATGTTGAGCGAGATCGGCCATGTGAAGGCGATCCCCGAGTTCATCAGCAAGGTGAAGGACCGCAACAGCCATGTGCGGCTGATGGGCTTCGGCCACCGTGTCTATAAGAACTACGACCCGCGGGCGAAGATCATGCAGCGCACCTGCCACGAGGTGCTGGATGAGCTTGGGATCAAGGACGACCCCCTGCTCGATCTCGCCGTGGAGCTCGAGAAGATCGCGCTCGAGGACGATTACTTCGTCAGCCGCAAGCTTTACCCGAATGTCGATTTCTATTCCGGCATCATCCTCAAGGCGATGGGCTTCCCGACCAGCATGTTCACGGTGCTGTTCGCGGTGGCCCGGACCGTCGGCTGGATCAGCCAATGGCAGGAGATGATCGAAGACCCCTCACAGCGGATCGGCCGCCCGCGCCAGCTCTATACCGGGCCGACGCAGCGCTCCTACTTGCCGATCGAAAAGCGGGCCTGAAGCCTTCCTTATCCCCCGCCGGCCAAGCCGGCGCGGGGGGAAGATAGGAAGTGAGAAGAAGGGTACGGGGTTCTGGCCTCGTGCCCTTTTCTTTTTTCCTGTGCCTTTATCCGGCAGCCCCGAAAGAGGTCACCGCGCGCCCGACGCTTCACTGCGTACGGGTTATTCACCGCCTATGCCGGGATCTGTGGATAAAATTATCCACAAAGTATTGATAAGCAACTTAAAGAAATGATTCCAAGGGATTCAAAAGATTCAACAGCCATTTTCACTATCGAGCGGCAATTCCGGGATACGAGGACGGACCATGGCAGGATGTCCGTCCCGGCGAAGAGAGCGGATGCCCGAAAATCGATACTTCCAGTTGAGCCGAACGTCATTTAATCTTTGTTATCAGGTAATTTTTCCTTGCAGGC
>JASHVY010000589.1 GCA_030044345.1 Acetobacteraceae bacterium
GTGCGACAGGGAGAGACGCTGGGTCTGGTGGGTGAATCGGGTTCGGGAAAGACGACGATCGGGCTTGCCCTGCTGGGCCTCGAGGCGGCGCAAGGTCGAATCTCGTTCGAGGGACGTTCGATCGGCGATCTTTCGCGCCGGGCGCTGCGACCGCTGCGCGCGCGGATGCAGATCGTGTTCCAGGATCCGTTCGGCAGCCTCTCGCCGCGGCTTTCGGTGGGCGAGATCGTGGCCGAGGGGCTTGCGGTGCATATGCGTTCCCTCTCGCGGACGGAGCGCGAGGCGCGGGTGGCGGCTTCCCTGGAAGAGGTCGGCCTGCCGGCCGAGGTGGCCCAGCGTTATCCGCACGAGTTCAGCGGCGGACAGCGCCAGCGCATCGCGATCGCGCGTGCGATGATCCTGAAGCCGCGATTCGTCGTTCTCGATGAACCGACGAGCGCGCTCGATGCCTCGGTGCAGGCGGAGATCGTGGATCTTCTGCGCGCGCTCCAGGCGCGCCATGATCTCGCCTATCTCTTCATCAGCCATGATCTTGCGGTGGTGCGCGCGCTGGCGCACCGCATGATGGTGCTGCGCACCGGGCAGGTGATCGAGGAGGGGCCGGCCGAGGAGATCTTCGCCACGCCGCGCGAAGCCTACACGAAGGCGCTGATCGCTGCCGCCTTTCCCGAGCGGGAGCAAGGGCCGGGTTTACCGGCGCGGCCTGCTCGGGCAGCCTCCGCAGCGGCGGCGCATCCGCCGCATGGAGGAGACCCGGAATGATCGTCGATATGCGCATCTATACCACCCGCCCCGGCAAGACGGCGGAGTTCGTCGCCTTCTACAAGGCGGAAGGCTGGCCGTTGCAGCAGAAACATCTTGGAAAATGCCTCGGCTGGTTCGTCACCGCGGAAGGGCCGCTCAACCAGGTGGTGCATCTCTGGGGCTATGAGAGCCAGGCGGATCGCGAAGCGCGCCGCAATGCGATGGCGGCCGATCCGGCCTGGATCGCCTATCTGAAGAAATCGAACGAGCTTGGCCTGCTGGCGGCGCAGGAGAACCGTATTCTTCGCCCGACCGATTTTTCACCGGTCCGATGACCGGCCCGCACGAGCGCTCCGCTGAATAGGTTTGGAAAATGCTGAGCCAGAATCCCCAACGTCTCGTGGTTGAGGCGCAACAGCTGCTTCCATTGATTATCGCGACGGCGCTGCATGTGCTGGGTGCGATCGTCATCCTCGTCATCGGATTCTGGATCGCGGGCAAGGCCCGCATTCTCCTTGTCAAGGCCTTGAGCCGGACTTGGCAATTCGACGAAATGTTGAAAAGCTTCTTCGGCAGCATCGCCTATTATTTCGTGCTGACGATCACCCTGCTTGCGGTGCTGTCGCAGTTCGGCATCCAGACGACAAGCCTCGTTACGGTCATCGGCGCCACGAGCCTGGCGATCGGCCTTGCCCTGCAAGGCACGCTCACCAATCTCGCGGCCGGCGTCATGCTGCTGATCTTCCGTCCGTTCCGGATTGGAAATCATGTCATGGTCAGCGGCATTGACGGGACCGTGAAGGAGCTTTCGCTGTTCTGGACCGAGCTGGTGACGGTGGACAATGTGCAAGTCATCATCCCCAACGCGAGTGTCTGGGGTCAGGCGCTGCGGAATTTCAGTGTCTATCCGCCATTGCCCCACACCGCCAGCGTGCGGATTCCGATCGCGGAGACGGCGGCTCTCGATCCCGTGACGAAGACGATTCAATCCATCGTCAGTGCCACACCCCGCGTGCTGAGAGACCCGCCGCCCACTGTTCTCCTCGATCGGAGCGGTACCGACAACGCATTGGGGGTCACGGTCACGTTTGCCTGCACTATCGACGATACCGCGCTGGTGCAGAGCGATCTCATCCGGGCGGTGCATGATGCGCTGCAAGGTGGGCGCGCCGGGGCGGCTCCGGCTTGATCCCGCTTCTCGATCAATATGGCTTCTGGTGGATCGCGAAGCGATCCGCCAAAGTCATGAAATTGATCGAGAAAATAAAGTGAGGGCGTGATGATCGAAGGTGAACTCACCGTAGGTCTGAATCACGCGGTAAAACAAATGGCTAAGCGCGGATGCGATGCGGGCCCTGTCACACCTTCCAGAGAGCCGGCACATGGATGAGTTCCCGGCGCAGGCGCGCGAGCTCCGCATTCAGAAGGAATGTGAGTGAAGAAGGCTCCCCGGCCTGGCTCTTTGCCGGCGAGCCGCCTGTTTCTTCGGTGGTACCTTCAAGGTGTTCGGGCGGGCCGAATTCGAGCATCCGTGACAGTTGCTGAAAAGCGGTGGAGATCTCGTCGGGTTCCTTGTCCGCAGGGGCGGCCCGGTGCGGGTCATCGTTGTCGTCCGGTGACGGCGGGGCGACCAGCAGAAGCTCGAGGCTACTGATGATGATGCGGAAACAGTGCTGGATTGCCTCCAGGGCGGCCATGGATACGCCGCTCTCCTGGGCCACCGGAGGGAGGAGGGCGCGGAGCTCCAGCAATATCGTGTTGACCGCGGCCATCGCCCTTCGCTCTTCCTCGGGAGAGGAAGCCGTTGCGCCCCCCCTCTTCCCGTAGGAAGCCGCGCATTCGCGCAGTGCTCCGGCGAACTTGTAGCGCCAGAACCAGGTCGCATAGATCGGCAGCACGGATGTGAGCGCGAGCGCGATGGCAATGCCGATGAAGACATTGACTGCGCGCCAGAGACTGACATTCACCGGATCGGTCCCATAACCGGCGACGATGACCAGCGTGATCGCCGAGAGCAGGGCGACGTAGCCGGACTTGCCGATGGCGTAATAGGCGCAGACGCCACAAAAACCCGCCATCAGCAGCCAGGTCAGCGGCGTGATTCCAAGATATTCCTGCTGCACGATCACCGCCAATCCGGCGATGGCGCCGATGGCCGTGCCTACGGAACGCTCGATCGCCTTCCTGCGAATGGTGCCATGATGCTGCAAGCCGGCAATGACGATCAGGAACGAGATGGCGGTCCATTCTCCACGCGGAACATTGAATCCGGTTGTTACCGCGAAGGAGATCAGGATGCCGATCGCGATCCGGGCCGCATGAATGAATTTCGCGTTCCGATACCGAAAGCCGGGGCTCAACACGTCCCGAAGAGTGGTCCTGAAAATTGAGATGCCTGACGGCCGAGGGCTGCCGGCCTCGGTCAGCGACGCAGGTTCCGGCGCATATGGACCCGTCATCGATGCGCCCCTTGATCCCGAAACATTTGCGAAGGCCAGCCGACGGCATCAGGGAATGCCGCCCCCTTCGTTCCGGGCATTATTATTTCGATTGCGGGCGGGTGAGAAGAGGATCGCGATATGCAGGCGGGAGCGAACGGACCCTCGTTAGAACGGTTTGCGCTTGCATGGGCTCGCGCATACCGCTCCATCGATTTGTTTTGCGAGCATCTTCACGCGATCAGCCGATTCCGGCCAATCGCGATCTGCTCTAGCCGACCGCGAGATGGCGCCCGATCATCGCGAAAAGCTCCCGCCGGGTCGCCTGGTCCTCACGGAATGCACCGAGCATGTGGCTCGTGACCATTCCCGCACCCGGCTTGTGCACACCGCGCGTCGACATGCACTGATGTTCCGCCTCGATCACCACCGCGACCCCCCGGGGCTGCAGCACCTCGTTGATGGTGTTGGCGATCTGGGCCGTCAGCTTTTCCTGAATCTGCAACCGTCGCGCATAAGCCTCGGTCACGCGCGCGAGCTTGCTGATGCCGACCACCCGGCGCTTCGGCAGGTAGGCGACATGCGCCTGCCCGACGATCGGCAACATATGATGCTCGCAATGACTCTCCACACGGATATTGCGCAGCAGCACGATCTCGTCGTAGCCGTCCGTCTCCTCGAAGGTGCGCTGAAGCAGCGCCACCGGATCGACTTCATAGCCCGCGAAGAATTCTTCATAGGAGCGCACCACGCGCCTCGGCGTGTCAACGAGTCCCTCCCGAGCGGGATCCTCCCCCGCCCAGCGCAACAACACGCGGACCGCCTCTTCCGCCTCCTCGCGACTGGGGCGCGGCCCGGTTTCGGCGGAATGAAAAAGCAGATCCACGATGTCTATTTCCTTGGATAAAGGTCCTGGAGGCGTCGTCGTCACATCTTTTGCGATATTGGGCCTGCCTCACGCGC
>JASHVY010000590.1 GCA_030044345.1 Acetobacteraceae bacterium
GAGGCGTCCGTGCCGGATGTGTGAGGCGGTGCTTTCATGCAAACCCGTGGCTCATTCGGGGGTCAGCACCGCTCGGCCGGTACGGGCGCTCTGCACGGCTGCTTCGACCAGGCGCACGCCGCGAAGCCCGTCGGCGAAGCTGGGATAGCCGATCGCCTCACCTTGCATTGCGCACCAGGCCTGGCGGATCACGTTGCGGAACGCATCGAGATAGCCCTCGAGGTGGCCGGCCGGGACCATCGACATCCAGGCGCGGTCAGGCGGCAAATTCTCCGGCGCGCGATGACGGATGATATTGCCGGCGGGATGTCGCTCGACATAGACGTTCGCATCCTGCTGGTTCCAGTCGAAGCCCCGGTCTGGTCCATCGGCGCTGAGAACGATCGTATTGGGGTGACCCGGTGCTGTGCCGCTGATCGTGACGCAGCCGGCCGCGCCTTTATCAAGGCGAATGAGCAGATCGGCTTGCTCCTCCAGGCCCATCTCGACACGGATGGCGCCATCCGCGGTGGCCGTACCCGGGGGTGCTGGTCCTTCTCCGGCCCGGCCGCGCCAGTGCCGTTGCCGCTGGTGCGTGCTGAACTGCGCCAGGACTTCGCGGATCCGATCACCGGTGACGTGCTCAAGAAGATCGAACCAGTGGACGCCATAATCCATCAGCGCAAAGGCTGGTCCGACGCTGCCGGGCGTAAAGTGCCAGACGTACTTCTCCGGCGCGACCACGTCCTGCGAGAGATAGCAACCCCCGATCCGGCGCAGCGTGCCGAACGCGCCCTCCGCCACCCTCGCGCGCAGGATCTCGATCACCGGATAGCCGCGATAGCAATAGGCGACCGCGCCGATCCGCCCAGCCTTCGCCGCCGCGTCGATCATCCGCTGCGCGTCCTCGCTCGAAGTCGCGAGAGGCTTCTCGCACACGACATGCGCGCCGGCCCGGAGCGATGCGATTGTCTGCTCGGCATGCAGATGGTTGGGCGAGCAGACATGCACGACATCGGGCCGCTGCTCCCGCATCATCCTGGCGATGTCATCATAGGGCACGCCGATGCCGAACTGCGCCGCGCTCGCGAATGTTCGGCCGCAGACCCCCACCACCTGGCCCTGCAGTTCGCGGATCAGCCGCGCGTGAACGCGAGCGATGTATCCCGTCCCAACGATGGCGGCGCGCATCACGGGCCCGCCCCCAAGCCGGCGCCACGACGCGGCGTCGGAGCATCTCGGAACGGCGCTCTCACAGGATGGCCATGATCAATCATTGTTGCGGGAAATGATCCGTGCCAGCCTCTGCAGCATCCCCGATGCGCGGGCTTGGTGGAAGAACCAGATCTCGCCCGGCCGATGGGGCCAATACCGCACCCGCGCCTGCCGGCCGGCGGACCCGGCGGCGGTCCGAGTTTCCGCTCGACGTGCTGGTGCTCGACCGCGCATCGCCGGATCCTCTGCATCGCCAGCTCTACGACACGCTCCGCCGCGCGATTCTGAACCGGTCGCTCCCGTCTGGCTTCTCGCTGCCCCCGAGCCGTCTCCTGGCCCGCCAGCTCGCGGTCGGCCGCAACACTGTGGTGACCGCATACGAGCAGCTCGCGGCCGAGGGCTATATCGATGCGCGCTCCGGCACCGGCACCTGGGTCGCCGACCTGCCGGACGCGGCGCCGCCTCGCCCCGCAGCAAACGATTCCCCGCCTCTGTCACTGTCGGTTCGCGGGGCACGCATGTCGGGCATCGCGCCCTACTGGACCACGCCGGGCAAGCTCGCCTTCCACCCGGGCTATCCCGAGATCCGGAGCTTCCCGTGGCAGTCTTGGGCACGCCTGCTCGCCGACACCGGTCGGCGTCCGGGCCAGGACCTGTTCGGCTATCACTGCATGGGCGGGCTCCCCGAGCTTCGCGAGACGATCGCCACCTATCTCGGCGCCTCCCGCGGCGTAGTGTGCCGGCCGGAGCAGGTCATCGTGACGGCCGGTGCGCAGGCGGCGCTCGACCTGGTCGCCCGTCTCTTCCTCGACGAGGGCGACGTCGCCTGGATGGAGGAGCCTGGCTACGCCGGGGCGCGCGCGGCGCTGCGGAATGCCGGAGCCGTCTCGCATCCGCTGCCGGTCGGGGGTGACGGGTGGCGGCTTGTCGATCCAGAGCGGCCGCCGCCGCGCCTGATCTACGTCACGCCGTCCTGCCAGATGCCGCGGGGCATCGTCATGCGGATGGACGAGCGGCTGCGCCTGCTGGCTCTTGCGGAGCAAAGCGGCGCCTGGATCGTCGAGGATGACTACGACAGCGAATACCGGTTTCAGGGTCGCCCGGCACCCGCGATCCAGGGCCTCGATCGGAACGGGCGGGTGCTTTACGTCGGAACCTTCGGAAAGGTGCTGTTTCCAGCCCTGCGGGTCGGCTTCGTCATCGTGCCCTCGTCCCTTGCGGCGAGTGTGGAGACCGCGCTCAGCACGACGGGACAGGCAGTGCCGCTGTTGCTGCAATTCGCGCTGGCCCGCTTTATCGCCGAGGGCCTGTTTGCCCGCCATCTCAAGCGAATGCGCCGCCTCTACGCGCTGCGTCAGAAGCTCTTTGTCGCGATGTTCCAGCGGACCGTGGGACGCTGGCTGACCCTGGATGACGCGGACGGCGGCATGCAGCTCGTCGCGCGGTTCAGGCAGGATTTTGACGACCGTGCCGTCGCCGCCCTGGCCTTCCAGCGCGGCCTCGATATAGAGCCGCTCTCCGCAAGCTTCTCCGGCCCGCCGGAGCCTGGGCTGAGGCTTGGCTATGCCGGCTTCGACCTCGGTGAGACGACCGAGGGTCTGGCGCGCCTTCGGTCGGTGCTCCAGGACCTGCAAGACGAAGTGAGGCGAATTGGTCCTGTCTTGCCGAACGCATCTGGCTCTTTTGACGGAACCAGCCCGCCGCTATCCTCCGTCGGCAGAACTGGTCGTGATCGCAACAGAGAGGCTGGTCATGTACATCGTGGGCGATGAGGAGATCGAGGCGATCACCAAGGTGCTGCGGTCCGGAGCGCTGTTTCGCTACAACGGCAACAGCGAATGCGAGCGTTTCGAACGGCGCTATGCCGGATGGCTCGGCAAGCGGCACTTCGCGCTGACCGTCAGCGGCACCTATGCATTGACCGCGGCAATGATCGGGCTCGGGATCGGTCCAGGCGACGAGGTGCTGGTCCCCGCCCATACTTACATGGCGACGGCGACCAGCGTGCTGGCAGTCGGTGCCATTCCTGTCATCGTCGATATCGATGAGACGCTGACGATCAGCCCGGACGCGGTGGAGAACGCGATCGGTCCGCGCACCAAGGCGGTCATCCCGGTGCATATGTGGGGCGCCGCGTGCAACATGGACGCGATCATGCGTATCGCCCGGCGTCGCAGCCTGCTGGTGATCGAAGATGCCTGCCAGGGGGTGGGCGGGGGCTATCATGGACGCAAGTTGGGAGCGATCGGTGATGCGGGCGCGTTCAGCTTCAACTACTTCAAGAACATGACCTGCGGCGAAGGCGGCGGTGTCGTGACGGACGACGACGCGGTCGCCGAGCGCGTACGCTGCGCGATCGATCCTTGTCATTTCTACTGGCAGGGACGCCAGGATTCGCTGCAGCCCTTCGCCGGCAATGGCGGTCGTGCCTCGGAGATCATGGGCGCGATGCTCAACGTGCAGCTCGACCGAATCGACGATGTGGTCGCGCGCATGCGGCAGGAGCGAAAACGCGTGCTCGACGGAACTCGGCATCTCGGAAACCTGGGACTGCAAGCAACGCCGATGAACAGCGCCGACGACGATTGCGCGACGCATGTCATGTATCTGCTTCCGGATTCCGCGGCGGCCCATCGCTTTGCACCCTTGGTGTCCGGGGTGGTGGCAGGAGATACCGGGCGGCACAATTACACGGAATGGGACCAAGTGCTGCTTGGCCGTGGAGCAGCGCATCCGGCGATGAATCCGTACGAGATGCCGGCCAACGCCGAATGCCGTCGGCATTACTCCCGGGACATGTGTGCCTTGTCGCTGGCGATTCTCAGCCGCACCGTGATGATTCCGATGCACCCCCGACACGGCGACCGCGACATCGAGGATCTGGTGCATGATATCGACCTCGCCGCGCGGTATGCGCTTGAGCCCGGCATGTCCGCGCCGCAAGGACTCCGCCTGTCACGGGTTGTGGATAAGCAGAAGTTCGACGTCGCGTAACCGGATGTCGGCGGCCCAAACGCAGACTCGCTTCGCTCAGGGACCCCGCCACGGGGCACCCCGCGAACAAGGCCGCGGGGTGCCCCGTCTTCGCCAGAAGCCATATTGATCTCAAGGCCGCTCCGTTCCGGTTCTCGAAAGCCGCGCCGGTCCGGCACCTCCGACTCACCCTAGAGCGTGTTCAGTCAGGCTGAACACGCTCTGGCGTTGTTTTGCCGAGCGGATTCACGCGCCCCTGGATCGCTTCGCGATTCCAGTCGGGCGCGATCCGCTCTAGTGCCAGCTTTCATAGAAAGCTGGCACATTGTTCTTTGTCCGAGTGCCCGATTTACGCGGCGAAAAGTGCTCGCTCCGCGAGCAACTTTTCTCTGCGATCGGGCACTAGCGCGCATTCGCAAACACTTTCGCGCGACGATCTTGGGATTCACGGTTTCGGCGTGAACCCCCCGCCGGGCAAAGGCGCCCCGCTCCGGTTCCCCGGCAACAATTCGTCGAACCTTGCCCAGGTGGCGGCGTGCTCGTAACATGTGCGGGTGCAAAACAAAACCGGGAGGCGCTCGATGGGTCGCTCACCAGAACTTTCCCGCCGTCAACTTCTGGCCTCGGCTGGCGTCGTGGGCGCCGCCGTGACATTTGCGGCTGCCAAGGCGA
>JASHVY010000591.1 GCA_030044345.1 Acetobacteraceae bacterium
CCCGTCGTCTCGCCGAGCGTGATGGAGCGCGCATAGGCATCCGCACTCACACGCTCCACGCCCGGAATCGCGCGGGCGGCGAGAAAGCCGATCAGGGAAGACCAGTCATAAGGCGGCTTGAAGGGGAGGGTGAGGCGGACGGAGGATTGCGGCGCCTCCTCCGTCCCGACACGGCGGAGGCTGCGCGGCGGGCGGCCATAAAGTTTGAGGAATGTGTCGTTGAACCGGCGCACGCTGCCGAAGCCCGACGCCAGGGCCACATCCGCCATCGGCAGCGCCGTATCGGTGATGAGCCGCTTGGCGAACAGTACCCGCCGCGTGCAGGCGACCACCTTGGGCGAGGCGCCAAGATGCCTTTGGAAGAGGCGTCGGAGTTGCCGTGCGCCGATGCCGAGCCGCCCTGCCAGCCCTTCCACATCGTTCTCGTTCAGCGCGCCGGCAGCGATCAGCGCCAATGCGCGGGAGACGGTGTTGTAGGTGCCGCGCCAGGCGGCTGTCTCGGGTGAGGTCTCGGGGCGGCAGCGCAGGCAGGGCCGGAACCCCGCCGCCTGCGCCGCTGCGGCGCTCGGCATGAAAATGACATGCTCGAGCTTGGGCGGCCGGGCCGGACAGATCGGCCGGCAATAGATCCCCGTGGTGCGGACAGCGGTGAAGAACTGCCCGTCGAAACGGGGATCGCGTGCAAGAAGTGCCCGGTAGCAGGCTTCGCGGTCGAGATGCATGGCCGCATCATGCCCGAAGCCTGCGGATTCTTCTCGCCATTTCCGGACCCGATGGCTGCAGCGGCTAGCGTCCCGATTCCGAAGTCCGGCGCATTGGAATGCGGGTGGAATCGGGACACTTGCTCTTTATTTTCAGTGTTCTGCCCTCCGTTCGTCGCGAAATTCGACGAACGGAGAGGGCAGGACACGAGCGGGGGATTTCAGCCTTCGTGATGAACCGGCGTCTTTTCAGCCACGGCACCCGTCTCGATGCCAGGTTCGCTCCCGATCGCCGGTGGCGGTGCAGCCGCAGGCGGCGGCGTATGCGCCTCCTCGCTTTCCATCGTCTTGCGAAACGCCTTGATGCCCTTGGCGAAGTCGCCCATCAGCGTGCTGAGCTTGCCGCTGCCGAACAGCAGCAGCACCACGATCAGCACAACCAGCCAATGCCAGACGCTAAGCTCGCCCAATTCCTCCCTCCGGCCAGAGACTCGGTACCTGACCGTGGTCTTCCGGGCGAGAGATGGCAAGGTCGATCTCCCCGAAACTCCTTGCCTGCACATGACATCGTGGACATCTGACGATGAACGGACAGGAGGCTGAATGATCACGCCGCCGCGACAACAGATTCCGGGCGCCTATCACCGTCGCATCGGTGAGATCACCGTGACCGCGCTCTCGGACGGCTATCTCGATAGCGGGCTCGGGATGCTGCGCAACATCACCGTAGAGGAGTCGGCGCACCTCCTTCATGCGGCCTTCCGTCCCGATTTTCCGGGCGGAGGCCGTCGTACCTCCGTGAATTGCTATGCTGTCTATTCCGCCGGCCGCGTTGCTCTCATCGATACCGGCTCGGGCAACTATCTCCAACCCACCGCGGGCAAGCTTGCGTACAATCTCGCCGCCGCCGGCATCGATCCGGCGGCAATCGAGCGTGTGATCCTTACCCATATGCATCCGGATCATTCTGCCGGCTTGAGTGAGATTCCCTCCGGCCGGCGTCTTTTCCCGAATGCCGAGCTCGTCGTGCATGAGAACGAGCCACGCCACTGGCATGATGATGCTGCCATGGCGCGGGGCAGCGAGCGGGAGAAGAAGCTCTATTTCCAGGCCGCCCGCGAGCAGATCGCACCCTATCGCGACCACATGCGCACTTTCTCGGGTTCCGGCGAAGTTTTCCCCGGTGTGCGCGCGATACCCTTGCACGGCCATACCCCCGGCCACACAGGCTACATGATCACCTCCGGCAACGAGTCCCTCCTCATCTGGGGCGATATCGTCCATGTGCCCGAGATTCAGGTGCCGCGCCCGGAGGTGACGATCGATTTCGATACCGATCCTGCCCAGGCGGCAGCAACCCGCCGACGCATTCTTGAGATGGCAGCAAGCGAACGCCTGCTGGTCGCCGGCATGCACCTGCATTTTCCCGGCTTCGCCCATATCGCTCGCAGCGCCGGCCTCTATGCGCTCGTTCCCGAGGCGTGGGATCAGGCATTTGGGGACATTTGACCAGGGCGGGAGCTTGGCTCTTGCTCCGGTCCCTATCCGTGCCTCGCAACGCGGACCGGGTCGAAGGACCCGGTCCCTGGTGAGCGAATTCTCACGCGTAGAAAACTCTGCACGAACTGGGGCTGAAAAATCAGGAAGCCGATCAGCGAGGACGCGCCGCTGAGCGGAGTGGCCGCGGCGACGAGCGATCATTGCACGCCCTGATCGGGATGGCGAAGATTTCGAGCTCAACGGTCAGCTCCCGTGTCATCACCGAATCGCCGATTATCAGCGGGCAAAAGCCAATCATTGCAATGACAGGCGGCTGAGGTCGAGGCGAATAACAGTCTATCCACCCGCTCGCGACCTCTTGACTTGAGATTTACGTTTCGAGATAGTTTTGATAACTTGACGGCGTAGCGTAAGGGGGGGCGGCGGTGCGGGAGGATGCGAAGAATCGCCTGCAGGCGATGTTGTCGCGTGGTCGCGGTTCACGCCGCGGCCTTTTGCTCGGGACCACCATACTCGCGGCTTTCTCTGTCCCGGCGCTGGCGCAGACGCTGCCGACGGGCGGGCAATATGTCGCGGGCTCCGGCGGCATCGCCACCGCCGGGTCGGGCATGACGATCAGCCAGTCAACCAGCCGCGGCATCATCGACTGGCAGGGCTTCTCGATCGGCTCCGCGAACAACGTTCAGTTCGACAATGGCAGCGGCGCCACACTGAACCGAGTCACCGGGGGCAATCTCTCCACCATCGCGGGCCAGCTCGGCGCCACCGGCTCCGTTTATCTGATCAACCCAAACGGCGTGGTGGTGGGGCCGGGCGGCCAGGTGCTGACCGGCGGCAGCTTCGTCGCCAGCACGCGGGACGTGCCGAACGCACAGTTCATGAGCGGCGGCACGCTGACCTTTTCCGGCACCTCCAACGGCACGGTGACGAACCAAGGCAGCATCACGTCGCAGAACGGCGATGTGGTGCTGATCGGCCAGGCGGCGAGCAACAGCGGGATGATTTCGGCGCCGAACGGCACCGCTGCGCTGGCGGCCGGCAACCAGGTGCTGCTGAGCCCGGAGAACGGGCCAGCGGGGATCTATGTGACACCGGACACGACGGCGACCGGCGATGCCTCCAACTCCGGCACCATCAAGGCAGCGGCCGCCGCGCTCGCCGCGGCAGGCGGCAATGTCTATGCGCTGGCTGGCAATACTGGCGGGCTGATCCAGGCGACCGGGTCGCAGAATATCGCCGGGCAGGTCTGGCTCAGCGCCCCCAATGGCACGGTCAATGTCACGGGCACGGTGGCCGCGACCAACGAAGACGGCTCGGGCGGGCAGATCGTCGCCGACGGCCAGGGCGTTGCGTTGGGTGCGACTTCGGTGCTGTCCGCCTCCGGCACGAGCGGCGGGACGGTGCTGGTCGGTATCGAGCCGGGCGCCACGAGCGAGGCGGCCAATACCACCATCGCCTCGGGGGCGCATATCCTCGCCACCGGCGCCGGCACGGAAGGCGGGCAGATCGAGACCTCGGGCCAGACGCTCTCCCTCGGCAGCGCTACCATCGATGCCGGCGCCGGCGGCTCGTGGGTGATCGACCCGGTCGATCTCACGATCAACACCGCCGCGGCGACGAGCATCGACAGGGCCCTGAACAGCGACACCAGCGTCACCGAGGAGACCAACGGGTCGACCGCTTCCGACTTCGGCACCCAATCCTCCGGCCCGGGCGACATCAACGTCGATGCCGCGATCAGCTGGAACACCAATGCGACGCTGACACTCGAGGCGTACCACAGCGTCAACGTCAACGCCGCCATCACCGCGACCGGCAACGGCACGCTCGACATTACCCACAACTACAATGGCGGCACGGGCGGAGCGCTGAACTTCGGCCCGGTCGGCGACATCCAGTTCACCACCCCGAACGAGGGCGCACTCAACATCAACGGGAACGCCTACACGCTGATCTGGACTCTGCCTGAGCTGCAAGCGGTCGGCAGCAGCGGAAACTACGCCCTGGCAACAGACCTAAACGCATTCGGCGTGACAGGCTTCACCCCGATCGCGGAGACCAGCGCTTTCACCGGCACCTTCAACGGCCTCGGCAACAGGGTCAGCAACCTGGATATCACCTCCCGCGACCACTATGTCGGCCTATTCGGGCAGATCGGCGCGGGCGGCGTGGTCGAGAACATCGGGCTGAGCGGCGGCACCGTCGTCGGCGCCAACGCGTTTAGCTTTATCGGCGATCTGGTCGGAATGAATGAAGGCACGATCAGCGACTCCTACGCGACCGGCCCGGTCGTAACCTTGCTCGGCTATGCCGGTGGTCTGGTCGGGTGGAATCTCGGCGCGATCAACGACTCGTACGCGGAGGGCGCGGTCAGTGGCGGGCTATCCGGTGGGCTGACCGGGTTCAATCGTGGCACAATCACGGGAAGCCACGCGACCGGGCAGGTGAGCTGCACCAACTGCACCGGACAAATAGGCGGGCTGGTCGGAATGAATGAAGGCACGATCAGCGCTTCCTACGCGGAGGGCGCGGTCAGCGGCGCCGGCAATGTCGGCGGCCTGGTCGGATTCAACACGGCCACCGGCAGGATCATCGATGCCTCCTACGCGACCGGCGCGGTCAGCAGCGGCGGGGGGCCGGGAACCCGGGTCGGCGGGCTGGTCGGGGCGAATGACGGCACGATCAGCGGTGCCTACGCGGAGGGTGCAGTCACAGACAAGGCCAACGGCAGCTACGTCGGCGGGCTGGTTGGGTACAACGACCACGGCACGATCAGCGATTCCCACGCGAGCGGGAACGTGACTGGCGGCGCCAGCATTGTCTTCATCGTCATCACCGACCAAGCCGCCGTCGGCGGGCTGGTCGGGGAAAACGCCGGCAGTGGCACGATCACCAATTCCTACGCGACCGGCACGGTCACCGCCGGCGAGTACGCCCATGTCGGCGGGTTGGTCGGCAATAATTTCGGCACGGTCAGCAACTCTTACGCGACCGGGTCTGTCAGCGGTCAGTTCAGGGCCTATGTCGGCGGATTGGTCGGGGAGAACAAGGGCACGATCCGGGATTCGAAAGCGAGTGGCGCGGTCACCGGCAGTGTCGGCCAAGTCGGCAGCCTGGTTGGGGCTAATCTTGTTAGCGGCAGGATCATTGGTTCTTCCGCGACCGGGACCGTGAATGGCGAGAGCGGCAAGCTGGTTGGCGAGAATCGCGGCGAGATCATTCCCTGACGGCTTCCTGACTGCCCTGAATCAATCATGGCTTCTGGTCGAGCGCGCCGGACGGGAATCGCGAAGCGATTCTGAGATGCCGTGAATGCACTCGGCAAAACAACGCCGGAGCGTGTTCAGTCAGGCCGAACAGGCTCATTCCGCCTCGGGCAGGATCACGTTCTGCGGCTGCGGGCCGAGTAACGCCGCGCGCATCGTCTCAGCCGATTTCACCCTGATATCGTTCCAGGCCTCTGGGCTATGGAAGGCCGAGTGCGGGGTGATGATCAGCCGTCCCTCGTGCCAGGGCGCCCGCGTCCGATAAGAGGCGAGCAGCGCGGGAATCGGCGGCACCGGAGGCTCCTCACGCAGCACATCGAGCCCAGCCCCGGCAATGTGCCCGCTTTCGAGTGCTTCCATCAGGGCATCGAGATCCATGATCGGCCCGCGCGCCGTGTTCACCACCACGGCATCCCGTGGCAGGGAAGCGAACTCGGCTGCCCCGAGCATGCCGCGTGTCTCGCGCGTCAGCGGGGCGTGCACGGAGAGAATATCGCTCTTCCCCAGAAATGATTCGAGCGTGCGCGCGCGATCGATGCCAAGGGCGAGCTCGACTCCGTTCGGTTGATAGGGGTCATAAGCGAGCACGCGGAAGCCGAAGGCTTTCGCACGCAGCGCTGCCGCAGTGCCGATGCGTCCGAGTCCGAGAATGCCGAAGGTCTGCGTCGAGGCACGCTTGATGAGCGGATGCGCAATCCATGCCCAGGCGGCCGGCGGCGTGGCACGCTGGCGCTCATGGTGCAGCAGCAATCCCCGCCGCAAGGCGAGCGCGAGTGCGATCGCATGGTCCGCGACTTCGGTGGTGCCGTAATCCGGCACGTTGCACACCATCACACCGCGTGCTGCGGCTTCCTTGCGGTCCACGCGGTCGTAGCCCACGCCCATGCGCACGATGGCCTTCAGCCGCGGAAATCGCGCGAAATCCTCCGCGCGTACGAACTGGCGGAAGATCATCAACCCATCCACCGTGGCGCAATCCGCGGGATCGAGCTCGACGAGGGTTTGCGTATCCCGCATCAGCACCTTCACCTCCGGCCCGTAGAGACGGTGCTCGACGGAAAGGTCCGGATACATCGCCTCGGGATAGAGCACCGTGAGCGTCATGGGCGGACATGTCCTCCTGGAAAAGCCAGCGATCCTGCGGGTCCAGGTCGCCTTGCGCAACCTGCCCTGTTTTGCCAGCCTTCGTGCTTGCGCATTTTCCGGGGGATTGGATGAACGGCGCGGAGAGCCTGGTGCACACGCTGCTGAAAGGCGGCGTCGATACGTGTTTCGCCAATCCCGGCACCAGCGAAATGCACTTCGTTGCCGCGCTCGATCGCATCCCCGGTATGCGTTGCGTGCTCGGCTTGTTCGAAGGCGTGGTCACCGGCGCGGCGGACGGCTATGCGCGCATGGCGGGCAAGCCGGCGGCCACGCTTCTGCATTGCGGCCCGGGTCTCGCGAACGGTCTCGCCAATCTGCACAACGCGCGCCGCGCCGGCTCGCCGATCGTCAATATCGTCGGCGACCAGGCAACCTATCACCGTCCGCTCGACGCCCCACTCACCGCCGATACCGAGGGCTGGGCTCGGCCCGTCTCCAGCTTCGTCCGCACGGCCACGCGCGCCGCAGAGGTTGGCGCGGACGCCGCCGCGGCGATCCGGGCGGCACGCACTCCGCCCGGCCAGATCGCGACGCTCATCCTGCCCGCCGATACGGCCTGGAACGAAGGTGGCGTGATCGGCGAGACGCTACCCCCGCCACCCGCGCCGCGCGTCGATCAGGGCGTGGTCACGAGCATCGCACGAACCCTGCGCGGCAACGAGCCCGCAATCCTTGTGCTCGCAGGCGAAGCCCTCTCGGCAGCGGGGCTGGCGCTGGCCCATCGCATCCGTGCTGCCACCGGAACGCGGTTGATCGCCCAGATGTCGAACGCGCGGATCGCCCATGGCGCCGGTCGGGTGCCGATCGACCGCGTGCCTTATCCGGTGGAAAGCGCGCTCGCAGCGCTCGGAGGCCTCAAGCACATCGTACTCGTCGGCGCTGTAAAGCCGGTCGCCTTCTTCGCCTATCCCGGCAAGCCCGGCCATCTCTTCCCGGCCGATGCCACGGTGCATGTGCTTGCCCGCCCCGAACAGGATCTGCCCGAGGCGCTCGCTCGCCTCGCGGAAGAACTCGGAGCGCCCGAGGCGCCCTTGCCGGAGACGAAGCCGCGCCCGGCTCCCGCCAAGGGCAGGCCGACCTCCGAAGCCGTGGCCCAATCGCTTTCGGCCCTGCTGCCTGACCAGGCCGTCATCGTCGATGAGAGCGTGAGCTTCGGCCGCAACCTCTTCTCCGACACCGCTTCTGCAGCGCCGCATGACTGGCTGCAGATCTCCGGCGGAGCGATCGGCCATGGAATGCCGCTCGCGACCGGCGCGGCCGTCGGCGCGCCGGGCCGGCGCGTCATCGGCCTGGAGGCTGATGGTTCGGCGATGTACACGATCCAGGCATTGTGGACCCAGGCCCGTGAGCGGCTGGACGTGACCACGATCCTTCTCTCCAACCGCAAATACGCGATCCTGCTGAATGAGCTTGCCAATGTCGGCGCCAATCCCGGCCGTACCGCGCTCGATATGCTCGATCTCTCCAATCCCGATCTCGATTGGCCGCGCATCGCGGGCGGCCTCGGCGTCGAGGCCGCGCGGGCGGAGACCATGGAACGTTTCGCCGACCTTTTTTCCCATTCGCTCTCGCGCTCGGGGCCATTCCTGATCGAACTCATCATTTAGAATCATTTGGAGCGGGACGCGTTCGCTCGCGCTCACCCATGCTGCTCGAGGGGTCTGCTTCCGCGCCCGAACCAAAAGGTCCGCGGAACGAGCGATTCTTCGCGACGCACGCTCGCGTCAGGCTTGACGCCCCCGGCCTCGCGGCTCAATGATTTATAGATGATGACGGGGAGCCATTTCCCCGGAAGCGCCGGTTTGACGACGCCGGGGACGGTCGCGGCAGAGCTTTCAGGCTCGGTGCGGGGAGAGACTTTTCACTCCCCGGCGCCCGTGAGATTACGTCGTCCTGCAATCGTGAACTTTTTCTCCGCAGGACTGCCCCGGAGCATCGCGCGAAGCGCGGACCACGTGACCGAGTCTGGCGCCGGACCGGTACCGTTCTCCCAGGGAGAAAAGCCATGATCATCGACGAAACACTCGAACGTCTCTACCAGCAGGTCGAGTTGGTGAAAGGGGCCGGAGACCCGCGCACCGGCAAGCTCTGCGTCATGTCTTTCGTGGCCTACCTTGCCGGCGAAGGCCATTCCGACCGGCCTGCCACCGCGTCCCCCCTGATCCGCGAGCTCGCAGTCAGGATCAATGACGCAATGCCGGCGACCATGCGCCAGGAGCTCAAGCCATTCGTGCCG
>JASHVY010000592.1 GCA_030044345.1 Acetobacteraceae bacterium
TTGTCGGCGCCGACGCCGGTGATCGGCTCCTGCCAGGCGGGCGTATAGGGCAGGTTGTCGGCAAAACTCCTGGCGCCGGCGCCGCCAAGCCCACGATCGAGGCCGTAATTGGCGCAGAGGAGATCGAAGACCGTGGCAACCAGTGTTTCCCCGTCGGCAAGCGCGAGCTTGCGGACCGGAACATTGCGCGTCAGCACATCGCCGCCCTGATCATTCCCTGGAAAATGCTCGTGAGGCCTGCCTCCGAAATAGGGAAAGGCGACCGTCACAACATCATCGCGCAGATCGATCAGGCTCATTGCCAGACGCACATCGGCGCCGGTCTCGCCATCTTTGGCTTCGAGATTCCAGCGCCCGGTCGGCTCGCCCTCTTGAGGCCAGCGGTAGCCAATGGCGCCCTGCGGAATGACGAGCGCGCCGCTGTCTTCGGCAACAGCGACCGTCTTCCAGGCAGCACGGTCCGATTTCGGCGCGTCCGGCAGGTCGCTCTGGCGCAAATAACGGTCCGGCACCCAGCGTTCGCCGTCACGGCGTAGACGCACCAGCATCGACATATCGGTATAGCGGCGACAATAGTCCTCGAAATATGGGACCTGTCGGTCGAGGAAGAACTCGCGCAGGATCACATGGCCCATGGCCATGGCGAGGGCCGCATCGGTACCCTGCTTGGGGTGAAGCCAGAGATCGGAAAGTTTGGCGACCTCGGAGTAATCGGGCGTGATCGCCACGACTCTGGTGCCGTTGTAACGCGCCTCGACGAAGAAATGCGCATCCGGCGTGCGCGTCTGCGGCACGTTGGAGCCCCAGGCAATGATATAGGCTGAATTGTACCAGTCAGCCGATTCCGGCACGTCGGTCTGCTCGCCCCAGGTCTGTGGGCTCGACGGCGGCAGATCGCAATACCAGTCGTAGAACGAAAGCAGCGTCCCGCCGATCAGGCTGAGGTAGCGGGCGCCAGAAGCATAGGAGACCATCGACATCGCAGGGATCGGCGAGAATCCGACGACGCGATCCGGTCCCCAGGTTTTGATGGTGTGGACGTTGGCGGCGGCAATGATCTCGCACGCCTCTTCCCAGGTTGCGCGGACGAAACCGCCGCGGCCACGCACCGACTTGTAGGATTTCGCCGTCTCGGCATCACCGACGATCGCGGCCCAGGCCTCGACAGGCCCGAGCGTCCTGCGCACCTCGCGCCAGGCTTTGACCAGCCTTCCCCTGATGAGCGGGTATTTGATGCGGCTGGCGCTGTAGAGATACCAGCTATAGGACGCGCCACGCGAACAGCCACGCGGCTCATGATTGGGCATGTCCGGTCGCGTGCGCGGATAGTCGGTCTGCTGCGTCTCCCAGGTGACGATGCCGCTTTTGACATAGACTTTCCAGCTACAGGAACCAGTGCAGTTCACGCCATGCGTCGAGCGGACGATCTTGTCGTGCTGCCAGCGCTGCCGATAGCCTTCCTCCCACATGCGGTCTTCGTCGCGCAATTCGCCATGGCCATCGGCGAAGGGCTCCCGCCGTCGCGAAAGGTAAGTCAGGCGCTCCAGAAACTGGCCCATATCGCTTCTCCTTCTCAGGCCTGCCGTGCCTCCGGGGCCGTTATCTGTTGTGTTGCCTTGCCCATGACCGGCGCGCGCCGGACCTCGGTCAGGTAATTGAGGATCAGCGACACCCAGATGATGCCGTAGAGCAGCATGAAGCAGCTCGAGCTCACGCCGAGCCGGTCCAAGATCGCGCCGAACATGATCGGCAGCAGGAACCCTCCGAGGCCGCCGGCCATGCCGACGATGCCGGAGACGGCACCCAAGCTGTCCGGAAAATCATCAGCGATATATTTGAACGTCGATGCCATCCCGCAGGCAAAGGCGATACCGAGCACCATCAGCAGCGCGGTGAAGAGCCAGGGTGGCAGCGCGATGCTGAAAGTAAACGGCCCATTGAGGGTGTGCACGATCAGCTTGGTTCTCGGGTAGGAGAGCAGAAACAGGGTGATCCAGGCGGCCCACTGCACCCACCAAGTGACGCTGTGCGCGCCGTAGCGATCCGACAACCAGCCTCCGAGGGCGCGAAATGTGCCGCCTGGCAGAGAAAAGCAGGCCGCGAGCAACGATGCCCCCGCAATCGAGAAACCGTATTCGTTCTTGAAATATTGCGGCATCCATACTGACAGGGCTGTAAAGCCGCCAAACACGATCGAATAGTATTGGCAGTATTTCCAGACGCGAGGATCGCGCAATACTGCCAATTGCTGTCTCATCGAAGCCGCGCTGCCCGCACCCACTCCTGGATCAGGGGCGGACAGGAACCAAAACAGCACCGCGGTGACGAGGAGAGCGATCGCGTAGACTTTTGGCACGGATTGCCAGCCATAGAGGCTTACCAGAGATGGGGCGACAAACATGTTCAGTGCCGCCCCCGTGGTGCCCGCGCCAAAGAACCCCATGGCGAACCCGCGGCTCTCCTTTGGAAAGAAGCGCGCCACATAGGGTGTGCCGACCGAGAAGGAAGCACCGACCAGCCCGAGCGCGAGGCCGAGCAGCAGGAATTGCCAAAGCGCGGTCGCATAGGACGAGATCCATAATGGAATGGCACAGCCCACCAACAGGAGCAGCATAATGACCCGCCCGCCGAAGCGATCCGTCCAAATGCCGAGCGGCAGGCGGAAGAGCGCTCCGGTCAGAACCGGAGTAGCGGTGAGAAGCCCGAGCTGGGTCGAATCCAGGTTGAGCTGTGCGCGGATCGGGATGCCCGTTACTCCGAACATTGTCCATACCGCGAAACATGCGGTAAATGCCCAGGTGGTAACGAACAGAACTGAAAGATTTCCAGACTTCGGCATCGTTACCCCTGATCTCTAAAGAAAATGTCGGCGGGCCATTCAGACAGTTGCGCCAGCATCGGCGAAAACCTCGCTCTCGTTGGTTCTTCCTGTTCCATCCACTTGTCTGCTTGCGGCAGAATATCGCCCGCCCTTCCTCTGCATCACGCCCTGCGAATTTGCAAGGCTGAGTGCGAAGCTTTCCGCTATGCGGCGAAAGAACAGGTCGAAACGCTCTCCTGCGGCTGGCTGACGGACATCATGCACTGTCTCTGCGAAGAGAGCCAGCCATCGATCAAAGTATCGAGTATCAATCGGCAGCAGAAAGTCACAGGCCATGGGCCCTCCTTGATCCATCCGCCTCGTGTCCGGATAGCTGCGGATTGAACCCTCTTCATGACGATGATGAATATCGATCATGGATTGTGAACAAGAGCGTTTGTGGTACTAAACTTCGCGAACCGCGCTTTTGCGGCGGCGAAGCATTGCCGAGCCCCTTTTGTCGTGGAGACGGATGGCGCGATTTCCCTTTCAGGCATGATGCCCTGAGAGCCTGTTTGAGAATGCGCTGTGGTGAGTCGGAAGTGCAGAAAGACCCGCCGGACGACCACCACGGTCGCATTCTTAAACAGGCTCTGAGGAATGGAGCGCCACTAACTCAATGTTGTCCCGATGCGACTTGAGCATCGCCGCGAGATCGGCATGGAGTGCGTCGTCTCGAACACGCGGCAGGAGCCCTTCGAGCTTGCGGACGATCCAACCTTGCCCGCGATAGAGAAGGGCCAGACGCTCCGCCATGTCGGAGATCGCCATCGCTTTCTCATAGAAGGTACCGGTTTTTCCTGAAGGCGTGCCCAGAAGTTGGTGAATCGTCCTTGTCAGAATGCCGCACCAACGTGCCTCGTCACGCAGCAGGCCAACGACTATGGCCTTCAAGGCTTGGGGCGCTTCCCTCGTCATCCGCAAAATGACCCTGGCGCCGGCGCGCTCGGCCTCCAGCAGTTCGTTGAGTGCTGCAAGAAGTTCGTCACGCGTTGCATATCCCATGTCGCCGTCCTCCATCTCATGCGCCGAGTAAGCCGGTGAGGCGGGCTCCTTCCGTTCGAGGCCGGAAGCCACTCCCGACGCGCAGAGACCGGCAGCCTGCGCTGCGATCGCGTGGATCTTTGCCGTGGCTGCCTGCACCGCGTTGATGCGGCCGGCTCCGGCACCCGCATAGAGCGCCATGGCCTCGAAGTCCCCCGTCGTCGAGCGAAGGGGAGAATCCGTGCTGAAGAGATAAATCGGCCTCCCTTCATCGGCGCCGATCGCGATTCGTGTTTTGCCGAAGGGATTGCCGCGTTCGCCGCGTGTGACGCTGTTCGCCAGCACGCGAACTTTCGCTCCACCCGGCCAATGGATATGAAAGGCATCGGTGAGGACGGTGTCCTCACTGACTGCTGCAACCAATCGATGCTTGTGATACTCGTGCGCGAAGGATTCCTCCGTTGCGATCAGGGCCGTGCCAAACACGGCACCTTGAGCACCAAGCGCAAGAACGGTGAGAAGATCTGCTCCGTCCGCGAGTCCGCCGGCCGCCAGCACCGGCAGCGTCGTCTGGCCGACGATGCCCGGAATCAGTTCGTCGAGTGGACACTCGCCGCGCACATGACCCCCGGCTTCGATACCCTGCGCAATGATGATGTGTGCTCCGGCGTGTTCTACCGACCGCGCCTCAGCAAGTGTGCCTACTTGGCAGGCTACGATGATGCCGGCATCGCGCAGTCGCCGGACGAGCGTGAAAGGAATATCCCAGAACAGGCCTATCACAGGCACATGAAGAGCAATGCATGACGAGACCTGCGCTTCGAGCAGCTCGCGATCCGTCACCGCCGGGATGAGGTTGACACCGAAGCGCTTAAATCCTCGCCGTCGCAATGCCTCCACTTCGGACCGGATCCGGGCGACCGGCTCGCGCACCATGCCGAGAAAGCCGAACGCACCCGCAGCACTGACCGCAGCGACCAGTTCGGACCGCGCGACGCCTCCCATCCCGGCCGCCACGATCGGATAAGCGCAACCCAGAAGATCGCAGACGGGCCTATGGAGGACGCTTTCCATGGCCGCGTTCCGTGTGATTGCGCAGGTGGTCCATCAACACCGGCGTCTGGCTGTGCCCTTCATCATGCGCCGCATAGAGCCGTGTCACCTGGCCTTGCTTCACCAGATCCTCAAGTCGCGCAACCTCGTCCTTATAGCCTGCGTGCCCCGCTCGGTGACGGTACACAGACTCGCCATAGCGCTCTCGATCGTGGTCGAACCATTCGCTTAAGCCCGACCTTGGCGCGATTTCCCGAAACCGGCCCGGGAGCACAGCATTTTCTTTGTGCTGACCGCGCAGCTGCATCCTGGCCACCAGAATGCCGGCCCCGTCGGAGATGGCTGGCGCGTCCCACCCTTTCATTTCAACCGACCAACGGGCGACAAACGCGGATGGGGGCGGGCAATAACGACAATCGCGACGTGGAAGAGCGTCATCGGTCAAACTCGGCAAGCAAGCGTTTCATAGGCCCGTCATCAAACCCCTTCGAACCTTGGTCAGATTATCCTGGAAGCGGATCGGAAAGTTTGATTTGGAACAAACTTCTGGTCATCAACGGCTTGACAGACTAAGATCGCGCGGTGACCGGTAACCTGCCCGTATCGCCACAAACCATTGCCGCAATAGAGTTATTTGCGGGGTTGCCGATTTCGGTCCTGGAAATTGTGGCGGGCGCCGCGCGACGACGACGAGTGTCGCGCGGAACCCGGATTTTCAACCAGGGTGATGAGGGCGTCCGTGCCCACGCCGTCATCGAAGGAGGAGTGAGAATCTCCCAAACCGGCAGCGACGGCGCCCAGGTCGTGCTGCGCTTTGTCGGTCCGGGCGGCATCTTTGGAACAGTCGCCCTGTTCACAGATGGACGCTACCCGGCTGACGCGACCGCGCTGTCGGATACCTTCGAAGCGAGCTGGAGCGAGCCCGAGTTGCTGGACTTGATGGAGCGCTACCCGCAGATCGCGATCAGCACCATCCGTGTCGTCGGCAGGCGTCTGCAAGAGGTACAGGATCGGGTTCGCGAGCTCGCCACGCAGCGGGTGGAGCAGCGCATTGCCCATGCTCTGGTGAGGCTTGCCAAGCAGTTCGGGCACAGCACGACGGCGGGAACGGCAATCTTCCTTCCCCTTCGCCGCAAGGACGTCGCTGACATCTCCGGTACGACATTGCATACCGCAAGCCGGATCCTGACCGGTTGGGAGAGAGCGGGCCTGCTGGTCAGCCAACGCCGGCGCCTGACCATCCGGGACCCTTCCGAGCTGCTGCAGATTGCCGAAGAGGCAATAGACTGATCGTTCAGATCCGCGAAAGTTTGCGCGGACGCAAATCAAGGTTCACGGTTCTCGTCCTATTCTGAATTCCGGGTAGGCACGGGCGTATCTGTCCCGCAGCAAGGAAGCGGTGAATCCCGTCCTTGAGAACGCAATGAGCCGAGCGGGGTCGAGGATGATGAAGGCTTCTGCACCCGTCGCCAAGAGCCAACCCTCCGCATTTTGGTCGCTGGCGTTCCGACCCTTCTTCCTTGCCGCCAGCCTTTGGTCCGCGGTGGCGCTCGCGCTGTGGATCGGAATGTTTGTCACTGGCGGGGCTCTGCCGAGCCGTTTTGATCCGCTCACCTGGCATATCCACGCCATGCTCTTCGGTTTCGTCTATGCAGCAATTGCGGGCTTCATGCTTACAGCGATTCCGAATTGGACCGGACGCCCGCCGATCCGGGGTGCGGCGCTGGCAGGGCTGGTTGCGGTCTGGCTGCTCGGTCGCATCATCTGCCTGGTCTCGATGTTCGTACCACTTTGGTTGGCGGCAGCCGTCGAGCTCGCGTTCCCCTTCGTGCTCTGCGGTGTTGCGGGTCGGGAAATCATCGCCGCACGAAATTGGCGCAATCTGATGATGCCCATCCCGATCGCGGTGCTTGGGATCGCCGATCTGCTGATGTATCTCGAGCTGGCCGGGGTTGCGCCGCCTGTGGGAATTGGCTGGCGGCTCGCCATAGTCGCCATCATAGCGTTGATCACGGCGATCGGGGGTCGAATTATCCCCGCATTTACTCGAAACTGGCTGATCAACCAGGGCAACTCGGCGCTTCCGGCCGGCCATGGGCCGATTGACCGGGTTGCGCTTGCAGCCCTTCACACGGGCCTTCTCGGTTGGGCGTTCCTGCCCTGGGCGCGGCCGGTTGGTGGCCTTCTCGTTCTCGCCGCGCTGCTCAATCTTTGGCGATTGGCCCGTTGGCGGGGGTTGGCCACCGTTTCGGAACCGCTTCTGGCGGTGCTGCACGTCGGATATTTCTGGGTTGTACTGGGCGCGATATTGCTCGGCGCCAGCGTACTGACAACCGCTATACCCGAATCAGCCGCGATCCATGCATTCACTGCCGGCGCGATCGGCACGGTCGTTCTGGCCGTCATGACGCGCGTGTCGCGCGGCCACACCGGTCGGTTGCTCAAGGCCGACGGCACGACGAAGCTTATTTACGCTGCTATCATAGCAGCCGGCGCGACAAGAGTCGTAGCCGCCTTCGCGGCCGCATCCTCGATGTTGCTGCTCCAGATCTCGGCGCTGCTCTGGGTTGCAGCCTTCCTCCTGTTTGCTGCGAACTACGGTCCGATGCTGGTTTCGCCAAGGATCGATGCGGAAAGACATTCCGTATAATTCGGACCTTTCCCATTCTTGGGGCCGAATATTATCGAAGATGACCGCAAGAGTGGAATAGGGCTGAGCCATCAGGCCGCCTTGCGAAGGGTAGGCTGTGAGCAAAGCCGGTTAGCAAACGCGGTCGCTCGAACAACGTAAGCGTGGTGGCGGGAGCCCATGGCGTGGGGCCCCGCTGGAGGTTCCGGTCAGTTCCGAAGATAAACGGAAGCCTTTCCGGGGATTTCGGGCTGCCCGGCAGGGAAAGTCTCTAGGCCACAATCACCGGCTTCAGGTTTTCGGGTCCGTAGATGACAAACGGCACATCACAGGGACAGGGGATTTCCTCCACATAGCCGAAGCGATGAAGAAGGATGCTGATCGCACGGCGTGCCTGCAGCTCGGGATTCTGGTCGATCGTCAGTGTCATCGTGCCTTCCGAGAGCAACCGTCTCGTGTGAATGTTCAGTTCGTGCCCGATGAAAACGGCTTTGCCAGCCAGCCTTACCGATCTCAGCGCTGCTTCAACACCGAGATTGGCACCTCCGGCATTGTAAATACCGACGACATCTCTAAAAGTGCGCATGGCGTCGGATAGAAGCTGGGCCGATAACGACCGGTCGTCATGGCCTTCCAGAACGGCCGCAACCTTGAGGTTCGAGCCACGGTCGCTGAGTCGATCTCGAAAGCCGCTCACGCGCTGCGCGTGCGCCCGGTACCGCAAGCTGTGGCACAGCACCAGGAGCAAGCCGGGTGCGCGTGCCATCGCCTCCATGAAGAAGGCTGCGGTCCGGCCGGCGCTGTAATGGTCGATTCCCACATAGGCGAGCCGGG
>JASHVY010000593.1 GCA_030044345.1 Acetobacteraceae bacterium
AGTCGATCGCGGCCGCGGATATCCCGGTGCTGTCGGCCTATCTGATCCTGATGGCTTTCGTGTTCGTGCTGATCAACCTCATCGTCGATCTTCTCTATTATGCGGTCGATCCGCGCCTCAGGATCGAGCGGCGCGGGTCGGCGGCGGCGCGATGAGCGCTCCCGCTAGAGAAACATCGGCAGAGGCGCCGGCCGAAAGCGGCGCGCATTCTCTAGGGCCGATCGCGCGGTTTTTCGATTCCGATCTCTGGTACAATTTCCGCCGCTCGCCGGTCGCGGTCATCGCCGGCGCGGTGGCTTTTCTTTGCATTGCCGGCGCGCTCTGCGCGCCCTGGCTCGCGCCGCACGATCCTTTCAATCTCGCGAGCCTCAGCCTCTCCAACAGTTTTCTTCCGCCCGTGCCCTTGAAGGGATCGCAATGGGCTTTTCCGCTCGGCACGGATGATCAGGGCCGGGACATGCTCTCGGCGATCATGTATGGGGGGCGGATCAGCCTGGTGGTCGGCTTCTGCTCGGTGCTCTTCGCTGTCATCGTCGGTGTCGGGGCCGGGCTCATCGCGGGCTATGGCGGGGGTGTGCCGGATGCGGTGCTGATGCGCATCGCGGATGTGCAGCTCACCTTTCCGGCGATCCTGATCGCGCTCGTCGTCGATGGAATCGTTTCGGCGGCCCTGCATCAGCTTCATGAGGCGACCGAGATCGACATCATCGTCTTTGCCATCGGCATCAGCAACTGGCCGCAATTCGCCCGCACGGTGCGCGGCTCGACGCTGGTCGAGCGCGGCAAGGATTACGTGTTGGCGGCACGGGTGATCGGCATCTCCGGCCCGCGCATCATGTTCACCCATATTCTGCCGAACGTGCTCGGGCCGGTGCTGGTGATCGCGACGATCAATCTCGCGGTTGCGATCGTCACCGAGGCCACGCTCTCCTTCCTCGGTGTCGGGCTGCCGCCGACCAACCCTTCGCTCGGCACGCTGATCAACAACGGCAATTCCTATCTCTTCAGCGGGCAATGGTGGATCACCATTTTTCCCGGATTGGCGCTGGTGATTATGGTGCTTTCGATCAATCTGCTCGGCGATTGGCTGCGCGACGCGCTGAACCCGCGGCTGAGCTGATGCCGCTCCTGGATGTCGAGACGCTCTCGGTCGAATTCCCGACCCGCCGGGGCGTGCTCAAGGCGCTCGACCATATCTCCTTCGCGATCGCGGCGGGCGAGGTGCTCGGCGTGGTGGGCGAGAGCGGGGCAGGGAAGTCGCTGACCGGGGCGGCGATCATCGGGCTGCTCGAGCGGCCGGGGCTGATCTCGGGCGGGCGCATCCTGTTCGAAGGCAAAAGGATCGATGATCTTCCGCAGGAGGAGATGCGGCGCATCCGCGGGCGGCGGATCGGCGCGATCTTTCAGGACCCGCTGACGACGCTCGATCCGCTCTACACGGTCGGGCGTCAGCTCGCGGAGACGATGCGGATCCATCTCGGGATTTCGGGCGCCGAGGCGCGCAGGCGCGCGGTGGATTGGCTCGCGCAGGTGGGCATTCCGGCGCCCGAAGAGCGGATCAACGCCTATCCGCACGAATTCTCGGGCGGCATGCGCCAGCGGGTGGTGATCGCGCTCGCTCTCTGTGCCGAGCCTCGGTTCGTGATCGCCGATGAGCCGACCACCGCGCTCGATGTCTCGATCCAGGCGCAGATCATCGCGCTCCTGAAGCGGCTCGCGCGCGAGCACGGCACCTCGGTGATGCTGATCACCCACGATATGGGCGTGATCGCCGAGACCGCGGACCGGGTTGCGGTGATGTATGCGGGAAGGATCGTCGAGCTGGGTCCGGTCGCGCATGTGATCCGCCATCCCGCGCACCCCTATACGGAGGGGCTGATGGCGAGCATCCCGACACTCGAAGAAAAGCGCGGGCGGCTCACACAGATCGAGGGCGCGATGCCTCGCCTCTCGGCAATTCCGCCGGGCTGCCCCTTCTCGCCGCGCTGTCCGAAAGTCTTCGCCCGCTGCACCGAAGAGCGGCCGGAGCTGATGCCGGCCGGCGAAACCAAGGCTGCCTGCTGGCTTTTTGCACCCACACTTGCGGAAGCAGCGCATGGGTGAGGCGGCGATCGCGGATGGCACGCCGTTCTTCGAGGCCGAGCACGTGACCCGCCTGTTCGATGTCTCGAGCCCCTGGCTGCAACGCGTGACCAACGGCGAGAAGCGGCGGCTTTTGCGGGCGGTGGATGATGTCTCCTTCACGATCGGCAAGGGATCCACGCTCTCGCTGGTCGGCGAATCGGGCTGTGGCAAATCGACGATGGCGCGGCTCGCGGTCGGGCTCTATGCGCCGAGCCGCGGTGCCATTCGTTTCGAGGGCAAGCCGCTTGCCGCGGCGCGCGCGGAGGCGCGGCAGCGAAAGCGCATGAACATGATCTTCCAGGACCCCTATGCCTCGCTCAATCCGCGCTGGCGGGTGGCGCGGATCATCGCCGAGCCGATCCGCGCCTTCGGATTGCTGCGCGGGGCGCGCGAGATCGCGTCGCGCGTCGCGGAGCTGCTCGCGCAGGTTGGGCTGCAACCTTCGGATGGCGAGAAATTTCCGCACGAATTCTCGGGCGGCCAGCGGCAGCGCATCTCGATCGCGCGGGCGCTTTCGAGCGAGCCGGAGTTCCTGGTCTGCGACGAGCCGACCTCGGCGCTCGATGTCTCGGTGCAGGCGCAGATCCTGAACCTGATGCGCGATCTGCAACGCCGGCTCGGCCTCACCTATCTCTTCATCAGCCACAATCTCGCCGTTGTGCGGCACATGTCGGACCGGCTCGGCGTGATGTATCTCGGGCGGATCGTCGAGATCGGGCCGGCCGAGGAGATGTTCTCCACCCCGCGCCATCCCTATACGCGCATGCTGCTCGACGCGATCCCGGATCTCTCTCCGGATCGAACGACGAGCGGGCGAAGCCGCACGCCGATCGCGGGCGAGGTGCCGAGCCCGATCGCGCCGCCACCGGGATGCAGCTTCCACCCGCGCTGTCCGCTGGCGAATGCGCGCTGCCGGGAGGAGCGGCCCGAATACACGCCCTCC
>JASHVY010000594.1 GCA_030044345.1 Acetobacteraceae bacterium
AGCGCCTCAGGGTGACGGCTAATCACTAAGGCATAGAGGTTTCGGCACCGTGAATCGAAGGTCGCGATTTCACGGCGTCAGATCAAAGCGTTATGCCGTCGATCGCGGCGAGATCGGCCAGTGACAGTTGCCAGCCCACGGCGGCGATGTTGGCCGCGACCTGTTCCGGCTTGGTCGCGCCGGCAATGATGCTGGAGACAAACGGCCGGCCGGCGAGCCAGCTCATTGCCAGTTCAAGGAGCGTATGACCGCGTGCGCGCGCGAATTCAGTCAACGCATCGACGATGCGCCAATTGCGCGCATTAAGAACGCCGGTGTGTTGCGCACTCCGCGCCAGGCGTGAACCGGCCGGCAGCGGCGCGCCGCTCTTATATTTGCCGGTCAGCAATCCGCTCGCCAGCGGAAAATAGGGCAGCAAGCCCAAACCATACTCCTGCATCGCGGGAATCAGATCCTGGTCCGGACCGCGCACGAGCAGGCTGTATTCGTCCTGGCACGAGGCAAACTCGTTGAGCCCAAGCTGCCGCGCCGTCCACTGCGCCTCGACCACCCGCCACGCCGGCAGATTCGAGCATCCGATGTAACGCACCTTGCCCTGCTTGATAAGGTCGTCGAGGGTGCGCAGCGTCTCCTCGATCGGCGTCCGCGGGTCCGGCCGGTGGAACTGGTAGAGATCGATCCAGTCCGTCTTGAGGCGGCGAAGACTATCCTCGACCGCGCGCATGATGTAACGGCGCGAGCCGCCCATGAGCATGCCGGCATCATCCATGCGCATCCCGAACTTGCTGGCGAGCACGATCTCCTTGCGGCGTTCGCCGAGGATCTGGCCGAGACACTCCTCGGACCCGCCGTTCTCGCCATAGACGTCGGCCGTATCGAAGAAATTGATGCCGAGATCGAGCGCCTTGTGCACCACCTTGCGCGAGGCTTCGAAGTCGATACGGCCACCGAAATTGTTGCAGCCAAGACCGATTTCCGAGACACGGAGGCCAGAGCGGCCGAGATTGCGCAGTTTCAACGTGCGTGCCCTTTCGAGCGACGGGAAGAAATGGGACCGAAAGGGAATGGTGGAGCGAAGAGGCGCCGCCGTCAAAGCGGGTGGGGCGCACCCTGCACCCGCCGGCCGGCGATCTCGAGGACGAACTTGCGCGTCATCGCCGCAACGAAATCCTGGTCCGCGTGGACATTCATCACGAAGCTGCCGGGCCCGGCGATCACGTTGTCCTGGTAGTATTTGACGATGCCGCCCGGCGGATCGACATGCGGGGCAAGCCAGGGCGGCGGATTTTCATGCACGATCGCAAGCCCATTGATGATGATGCCGGCCTTGAGCGCCTCGGCCCGCGCGTCCGCGAGCGGCATTCCCTCGTTGCTGTTGCCGTCGCCGCAGACATCGATGACGCGGCGTTCGGCGTTGAAGCCGCTCTCGGCGATGTCCTGCACGGCATCGTCGATGCCGGCGCCGACAGCCGTGCGGCCATAGGAGGAGCGCGGCCGGGAAAGGATGTCGGCCGCGAATTTTTTCGCCGAAGCCGCGTCGTGCACGACCTCCCAGCCGACCACCGTGCCCACCTGATCCGCGCTCGAGAACTCGACATAGGTGATGGCGATGGCGCCATTCGTTCCATGGCGGATCGCGTTCAGCACCTCGGGGCTCGTGATCGCCGTCGCATAGCCATTCTTCTCGAGCGCGAACTCGGAATCGGTGATGCTGCGCGAGACATCGGTGACGAGGACGAGAGCGACATCGACTGCACGGGCGGGGGACGCGGCATGGCCGGCCGACATGGCGCCAACGGAGAGGAGAAGCAACGCGAGCGAGAGTGAGAGCGCGCGCAAGGCCGTTACCTTCCGAGCAGTTTTCTTGGGATGTGGGATCGTTCCCAGCCGGATCAACGGCCGGCGCGGTGCTCTGCCCTAATGGCTCGACCAGACGATCCGGTGCAGAAAGGAGACCTCGGAAGGATCGAGGCGCTGGATCGGCTGTGGCGGGGAAAAACGGCGGAGCACGAGGTGCCGCGCCGCGCGCTCGACCAATTCGCGGGCGACGAGCGCGCCCTTGCGAAGGCGTACCACAACGCGGTCACCACGGCGGACCGGCGCGGCCGGAGAGGCGATGACGATATCGCCCTGGCGGAAAACGGGCGCCATGTCGGCATCGCCGATCGCCAGCGCATAGGCAGCGGGATCGCCGATCTCGGGGTGGATGAACGCCTCGGGCGCCTCGCCCGTCGGGCGGCCGTCCATGTCGAAATAGCTGTCGGAAGCGGGGCAGGGCAGCGGCAGCAGCGGCAGGCGGCGAAGGCCGGGGCGCGGGAGCGCATGGGGCAGCGCACGGGCGCCGCTGACGAGGGCCGTGAAGCTTTCGAGGGGTGTGCGCGTCGCGATCAGGACTTTCGCCAGGCTCTCGGTGCTTGGCCAGCGGGGGCGCCCGTCCGGCAACTGGCGCTTGGCCGGGATGAAGGTGGTCGGGTCGAGCCCGGCACGGCGGGCGAGAGCGGAGACGGTAAGGCCGTGCTCGGCGGCGAGCGTATCGAGCGCGCGCCAGATATCCTGGTGATGCATGGCGGATCGGCCTGAGAATCGCGCGCGTCGCTGCGCGGAAGAAGAAGCGAAAACCAAATTGATGACGAAAGGGTGGCGATCATGCCGATGAGAGAGCCGGAAGGAAAGAATTTCCGGACGAGAAAATCATGGAGGGAGGGGTTCGCGGCGCTTGAGAATCTCGGAACCATGGCGGGCGCGGCCAGCCTCGGTGATCTCGAAGCGTGAATCGGCGCGTCGGCAGACGAGCCCCAGCGCCTCGAGACGGTGAAGGCAGGGGCCATCCTTCAGGCCGTCCGGGCGACCGAGGGAGCCGGCAAGAACGAGGCGATGGAGCGTGGCGCGGCAGCAGGTCTCGAGATAGGGCTCGTTCCACATGGTCGCGAGTCTGGGGCGGCGCGCAAGTCGGGACAAGCGGTCGGGACGCGCCGGCGCGATGCCCTCACGCTGAGGACGCCGCCTTGCGATAGCCGCTGACATGCGCGGCATCCTCCTCGCGCAGGCGGAGAAAGCCGGGGGCGGAGAGCAGCGTGATCAGCGCCACTAGCAGGAAGGCGAGATGGAAGTCCGCCACATCCGGCCGCAGGCCCGGTCCGGCGATCAGCGCGAGCAGCACCGCCGAGATCGAGACGCCGAACGAGACCGTCAATTGCTGGATGACGCCGCCGAGGCTCGTGCTGTGGCTGAGCTTTTCGGCCGGTGTGTCCGCGTAGGTGAGGGTGTTGGTCATCATGAACTGCACGCTGCGGACGATCCCGAACACCAGCACCAGGAAGAAATCCGCCCAGTGCGGCGTGCGCGCCTGGACCGAGGCGAAGCTCGCGATGACCGCGGCGCAGATGACCGCGTTGCCGGCGAGCAGGCGGCGGAAGCCGAAGGTGCGCAGCAGCCATGATGCGATCGGGCGGACCGCGAGGGCGCTGGTGCTGGAGATGAAGGTGAGCAGGCCCGACTGAACCGCGCTGAGCCCGAACCCGATCTGGAACAGGAGCGGCAGCATGAACGGCACCGCATTGACCCCCGTGCGGCTGAGACCGCCGGAGAGCGTGCTGATCCGGAAGGTGCGGATCGAGAACAGGCTGAGATCGAGCGCGGCGTTCACCCGGTTTCGGGCATAGGGCAGATAGGCCAGCAGAAGCAGGATCCCCGCGCCCGTCAGGCCAAGCACGATCGCGCGCGGCGCCATCAGGCGCTGGAGATTCTCGATCCCGAATTGCACCAGGCCGAGCCCGATGCCGCAGAGCAGGAAGCCGGTGACATCGAAGGATTCCCGCTCCGCGGGGCGTGTGTCCTCCACGAACCGGAGCGCGAGCAGGATGCCGATGAAGCCGATCGGCAGGTTCACGTAGAAGACCCAGCGCCAGCTCGTGTAGGTGGTCAGCACGCCGCCCAGGATCGGCCCGATGGTCGGGCCGATGATCGCCGGGATCGACATGTAGATCATCGCCCGCACGAGCTGCTCGCGCGGAAAGGCACGGAGCAGGATCAGCCGTCCCACCGGGGTCATCATGGCGCCGCCAAAGCCTTGCAGGACCCGCATCATCACCAGGACCGGAAGGCTTTCGGCGATCCCGCAAAGGGCGGAGGCAATCGTGAAGATCAGCAGCGCCATGGCGAACACCCGGCGCGCGCCATAGCGATCGGCGATCCAGCCGCTCACGGGGATGAAAACCGCAAGGCTCAGAATGTAGGACGTGACCGCCGAGCTCATCTGCAGCGCGCCCACCCCCAGGCTATGGGCCATAGCCGGGATCGCGGTGGTCACGATGGTGGAGTCGAGCTGCTCCATGAGGAAGGCGAAGGCGACGATCAGCGGGATCAGGATCCTGAGCTTGCGGCTGCGCGTCGTGGCAAAGGCGGTCTCCGATCCCATTGCAGCCTGGCTCCGTCGTTGTCCTGCATATGATCCTGCATGCGCATCGCCGCGCCGCCCCCTGTACGCCAACGGCCGAAGGGGCTCAGGGGTCAAATCGCGGGAAGTCGCCTGTAAAACAAATGTCTAGCCAGCATTGCCGGGTTGCGGCAGGAACCCGCCATGGCCGCGATCGGGACGAGGATGGCGATGGCTCTGCTGGCGCAGCTCGATCCGGAGCGGGCGCACGGGATCGCGCTCGCGGCGCTTCGACTCGGCTTCGCCGGGCAGGAACGCGCCTCCGATGACCCGATTCTGGCAATCGAGGCCTTCGGGCTGCGCTTCGCCAACCCGATCGGGCTTGCCGCCGGGTTCGACAAGGATGCGGCGGCGGTGCTGCCGCTGATGCGGCTCGGTTTCGGCTTCGTCGAGGCGGGCGGCGTGACGCCGCGTCCGCAGCCGGGCAACCCCCGGCCGCGCCTCTTCCGGCTTGCGGCGGACCGGGCGGCGATCAACCGCATGGGCATGAACGGGCGGGGCATGGATGCCTTCGTCGCGCGGCTGAAGGCGCTCGGAGCGCGGCCTTCGGTGCTCGGGGTCAATGTCGCGATCAACAAGGAGGGTGCCGATCCGGTCCGTGACTATCCTTCCCTCGTCGCCGCGGTGGCGCCATACGCGGATTATGTCGCGCTCAACGTCTCCTCGCCGAACACCCCGGGCCTGCGCGACCTCCAGGGCGAGGCACCGCTCGCCGCGATCCTGCGGGCGATCGTCGAGCGGGTGGAGAAGCACCCGCCGCTCCTCGTGAAGATCGCCCCCGACCTCCCGGATGGCGCGCTTGCACGGTTGATCGAAACTGCTATCGCCGGCGGGGTGGCTGGCCTGATCATCGGCAATACGACGACGGCACGGCCCCCCGGCCTGCGCTCCGTGCGGGCGGGAGAGGCAGGCGGGCTCTCCGGCGCGCCGCTCTTCGCTCTCTCGACAACGGTTCTCGCCCGCGCGTACCGGCTCGCGGCCGGTCGGCTCACGCTCATTGGCTGCGGCGGCGTTTCGAGCGGAGGCGAGGCATTGGCCAAGATCCGCGCCGGGGCGAGCCTGGTGCAGCTCTATACGGCCTTTGCCTATGAAGGACCGTCGATCGTGCCGCGAATCAAGACCGAGCTTGCCGCCGCGCTTAAGGAGGCCGGCTTTGCCTCC
>JASHVY010000059.1 GCA_030044345.1 Acetobacteraceae bacterium
GCCGCCCAGAAAGAAGGGTCGAGCCGCGCCGCCGTGCCTTCCGGCAGCACGCGCGGCAGATTGCCCGGCAGCCCGCCGCCGGTGATATGGGCGGCGGCCTTGAGCAGGCCCGCGCGGGCGAGCGCCAGCACGGGGGCGACATAGAGGCGGGTCGGCGTCAGCAGCGCCTCCCCGAGCATCCGGTCCGGGGCGAAAGGCGCGGGATCATCCCAGCCAGGCCCGGCATCGGCGACGATGCGGCGGACGAGAGAGAAGCCGTTCGAATGCACGCCGCTCGAAGCGAGCCCGAGAACGATATCGCCCGCACCCACGCCCTGGGGCAGCAAGTTTCCGCGCTCGACGGCGCCGACCGCAAAGCCCGCGAGGTCATATTCGCCGGTCGGGTACATGCCCGGCATCTCCGCCGTCTCGCCCCCGATGAGCGCGCATCCCGCCTCGCGGCAGCCTGCGGCGATCCCGCTGATCACCAAAGCCGCCTCCTCGGGCTTCAACCGGCCGGTCGCGAAATAATCGAGGAAGAAGAGCGGCTCGCCCCCCTGCACGACGAGATCGTTCACGCACATGGCGACGAGGTCCCGCCCGACCGTGTCATGCCGGCGGCAGGCATGGGCAAGCATCAGCTTGGTGCCGACGCCGTCGGTGGTGGCGAGCAGGATCGGGTCCACATAGCCGGCGGCACGCGCATCGAAGGCAGCGGCGAAGCCGCCGATCCTGCCGAGCACGCCCGGCCGCGCGGTGGCGGCGGCGAGCGTCCCGATCGCCCCGACCAGCTCGTCCCCGGCTTCGATATCCACGCCGGCGGCGCGATAGGTGGTGCCGTTGCTCATGGTCTCCGTTAGGCTTGGCCTCGATGGCGGATTGCCGGAGCGCCGGGGAACGCGGTGCCGGACCGGGCGGAGCGCAGCCTCCGGCGCGGAGCGGATACAAGAGGCCGCAAAAAAATGCCATCGTGGCGGCGAGCATGACGAACGTGGTTTTGTGTCGAAATCGGAAACGAAGCGGCGGCCGCGCGAGGAGAGCCGGGCGGAATGGCTGACGGCTCGCGCGCGACCGGCACGTCGCTCGGGCTTCTCACCCTGCCCAATGCGATCACGTTCGCCCGCCTTTGCACCGTCCCCCTCGCCGTATGGCTGGTTCTGCGCCATGAGCTTGCCGCCGCCTTCGGGCTCTTCCTCGTCGCGGGCGCGACCGACGCCGCGGATGGCTGGCTCGCCCGCCAGGGAAGGTCGAGCGCCATCGGCGCGGTCCTTGATCCGGTGGTGGACAAGGCCCTGCTGGTCAGCATGTACGTGACCTTGGCCTCGGTCGGAGTGCTGCCGAGCTGGATCGCCATCCTGGTGGTCTTTCGTGATCTCCTCATCGTCGGCGGGGTGCTGCTGCTCGGCGTGGTGGGCCAGCCGGTGACGATCCGGCCGCTCTTCATCTCCAAGGTGAACACGGTCCTGCAGATCCTGCTGGTGGCCGCCGCACTTCTGCTCGCAGCCCTCGGCATGAAGGCACGCTGGCTGCTGGTTCCGCTGCTCTGGGTGGTCGCAGCCAGCACGCTTGCCTCGGGCGCGGCCTATATCCGGCGTACGGCATGGCTGCGATGAGCCGGCCGGGCTTGGAAGCAAATCCGGGCCTGAGGAGGATGGGAACGGACACATCCGCTCCCATCGAGCCCGAGCTTCCCGTGCCGCCGCCAGCGGAGGAAGGAAAAGGGCGGGCGACGCCCGTCCAGCGCTGGGCGCTCATTGTCGGCCTCGCCATTGCCGCGTGGCTCGTGATCTCGCTCTTTTCCTCGATCCTGCTGCCCTTCGTCGCCGCCGCCTGCATCGCCTATTTCCTCGATCCGCTGGCGCGGCAATTGACTCGGCTCGGCTTTTCCCGCGCCGTCGCGGCCTTCATCCTGATCATCGGCCTGATCGCTGTCGGGCTGCTGACCGTTCTGCTGCTCTATCCTCTCGTCGTGCAGCAGGTGGGCGTGCTGGCCACGCGCCTGCCCGGCTACGTATCCGGGCTGGGGGACTTCGCGCAGAAGATCATCTCCGATCTGCAGAAAAGCCTCGGCCCGGAATTCATCAACGGCAAGCTGCAGGACCTGATCAGCAGCCAGGCCGGCGCCATCCTGAGCTTCGTCGCCCAGGCGCTGACGCGGCTGATCACCGGCGGGGTCGCGCTCTTCAATGTCCTTTCGCTCGCCGTGGTGACGCCGGTGGTCGCCTTCTATCTGCTGCGCGACTGGCCCCGGGTGGTCGCGCGGCTCGATTCGTGGCTGCCGCGCCGCTATGGGGTGGTGCTGCGCGCGCAGGCGCACGAGGTGGACCGCATCCTCTCGGCCTGGCTTCGCGGCCAGCTTCTCTGCTGCCTCTTCCTCGCGATCTTCTATGCCGCCGGGCTCTCGCTGATCGGGCTCGATCTCGGCCTGATCGTCGGGCTCGGGGCCGGTATTCTCTCCTTCATCCCCTATGTCGGCACGATCACCGGCGCGGCCCTTTCGGTCGGGCTGGCGCTGGCGCAATTCCCGCTCTGGTCCGGACTGATCCGCGTCGCCGCGGTGTTCGTGGTCGGCAATCTCATCGAGAGCTACGTGATCTATCCGCGCTTTCTCGGCGATCGGGTCGGGCTGCACGCGGTCTGGGTGATTTTCGCCCTGTTCGCGGGCGGCGCGGCGTTCGGCTTCCTCGGCGTGCTGCTCGCCGTGCCGGTGACGGCGGTGATCGGCGTCCTCGCCCGTTTCTGGCTGCGCCGCTACCTCCAAAGCCCGCTCTATCTCGACCCCCCGATGGAACGGGAGCAATAGTGCCGCCCCGCCAGCTTCCCCTGCCCTTTCATCATGAGCCGGATTTCTCGCCCGCCGATTTCATCGCGGCGCCGCCGAACGAGGCGGCGCGGCAGTGGCTGGCCCGGCCGGGAGACTGGCCGCAAGGCCGGCTGGCGCTTTGGGGCGAGGCAGGGGTGGGAAAATCCCATCTGCTGCATATCTGGGCGCGCGATGCGGCGGCGGCGGTGCTTTCCGGGCCGAAACTGCGCGGCCTGCTGCCGGCGCCGCGCACTTCGATGGCCGTGGACGATGCCGACCTTGCGGCCGAGGAGGCATCGCTTCTCCATCTCCTCAATGCCGCCCATGAGGCCGGGCACAAAGTGCTGCTGGCCGGCCGCGAACCGCCCGCGCGGTGGAATGTGCGGCTGCCCGATCTCGCGAGCCGGCTCGCCTCCATCCATGCGGTTTGCCTGGCGGCGCCGGACGAGGCGCTGCTCGGCGTGATCTTCGCCCGCCTCCTCTCTTCCCGTCAGCTCGTGCTGACGCCCGCGCTACAGGAATGGCTGCTCGCCAGGCTGCCGCGGCATCCCGCGGCTCTGGCCGAGGCGGTCGCCCGGCTCGACCGGGCTTCGCTCGCGGCCGGTCGCCGCGTGGGGCGGCAGATGGCGGTCGCAACCCTCGATTCGTTCCTGGAAGATGACGATTTGATGCCGTTCTCCCCAGGCTCCCCTTCCCTCCTGTAGGATCGTCGCGAAAGGCGAGGAAGATCATGAGCAGCGCTTCTCTTCGCGAACTCGAACCGCCGCCGCCCGGCCGGCCGGTTTCCCCGGCCGTGCCGCCTGGCGAGGAACGGGCAACCGCTCCGGCGATCGATCCCGCGAGCCCGGAACGGTTCATCAACCGCGAACTTTCCTGGCTCGATTTCAATCGCCGCGTGGTCGAGGAAGCCGAGAATCGGCGCCATCCCCTGCTCGAGCGGCTGCGTTTCGTCTCGATCAGCGCCTCCAACCTCGACGAGTTCTTCTCGGTGCGCGTCGCCGGCCTGATCGGCCAGGCCAAGGCCGGGGTGGCCGCGCTCTCGCCCGACGGGCGCACCCCCGCGCAGCAACTGGCCGAGATCGGCGTGCGCGCGCGGGCGCTGATGGTCGATCAAAATCGCGTCTGGTCGAGCCTGCGCGAGGAGCTCGAAGCCGCGGGCCTTATCGTCCTCGAAACGGGGCAGCTCTCGGCCGCCGATCGCGCCTGGCTCGAGACCTGGTTCATGGAGCGGGTCTTTCCGGTGCTGACGCCGCTCGCGATCGATCCGGCGCATCCCTTTCCCTTCATTCCCAATATGGGCCTCGTGCTTGCGCTCAGGCTGGTGCGCGAGGCCGATCAGTACGGCATGCGCGGGCTCGTGCCGCTGCCCGCCCAGATCGAGCGTTTCGTGCGCCTGCCGTCAGGTCCGGGCGAGCCGATCCGCTTCATCATGCTCGAGGAGCTGGTCGATCTCTTCCTCGATCGTCTCTTCCCCCGCTTCCGTCGCCTGGGCAACGGCCTCTTCCGCCTCATCCGCGACACCGACGTGGAATTCGAGGAAGAGGCCGAGGACCTGGTCCGCTCGTATGAAAGCGCCCTCAAGCGCCGCCGGCGCGGTGTCGCCATTCATCTCTCCGTCGCCTCGGCGATGCCGGACGATCTGCGCACACTGGTCGCCGATGCGCTTGGCGTGCCGGAGGAGGATGTGTTCGTCCAGCCCGGCATGCTCGGGCTTGCCGATCTGCGCGCGCTCATCATCGATGATCGCCCGGACCTTCAGTTCCCGCCCTTCACGCCGCGCTTTCCCGAACGCATCCGCGATTTCGGGGGTGATTGCTTCGCCGCGATCCGCGCCAAGGACATCATCGTCCATCACCCGTTCGAGAGCTTCGACGTGGTGGTGCAGTTCCTGCGCGAGGCGGCGGCGGACCCGAACGTGGTCGCGGTCAAGCAGACCCTCTATCGCACCACGCGGGACAGCCCGATCGTCAAAGCGCTGATCGAGGCCGCGGAAGCGGGCAAGTCCGTCACCGCCATGGTCGAGCTCAAGGCCCGCTTCGACGAGGAGATCAATATCCGCCTCGCGCGGAGCCTGGAGGCGGCGGGCGTGCAGGTGGTCTATGGCATTCCGGGCCTCAAGACCCACGCCAAGATCTCATTCGTGGTGCGCCGCGAAGGCGGCGGCATGCGCGCCTATGCGCATTTCGGCACCGGCAATTATCATCCGATCACCGCGCGCATCTATACCGATCTCAGCTTCTTCACCTGCGAGCCGGAGCTCACGCGCGATGCGGCGCGGCTCTTCAACTACATGACCGGCTATGCCGAGCCGGAGCGGATGGAAGCGCTCGCTTTCTCCCCGCTCACCATCCGCTCGCGGCTCGAAGAGCTGATCGAGCGCGAGATCGACTTCGCCCGCGAGGGCAAGCCTGCGGGCATCTGGCTCAAGATGAACAGCCTGGTGGATGAGAAGCTGGTTGACCGGCTCTATGCCGCCTCCGCCGCCGGGGTGAAGGTGATGGCGGTCGTTCGCGGCATCTGCTGCCTACGCCCAGGGGTTGCCGGGCTTTCCGCCAATATCCGGGTGAAGTCGATCGTCGGGCGGTTCCTCGAACATTCGCGGATCTGCGTCTTCGGCAATGGCCATTCACTGCCTTCGCGCAAGGCGCTCGTCTTCATCAGCAGCGCCGACTGGATGACGCGCAACATGGACTGGCGGATCGAGACGCTGGTGCCGATCCACAACCCCACCGTCCATGCGCAGGTGCTGGATCAGATCATGGTCGTGAACCTGCGCGATACCATGCAATCCTGGGAGCTTGGGCCGGATGCGATCTGGCGGCGGCTCGATCCCGGCCGCAAGCCGGTTTCGGCGCACGAATATTTCATGACCAACCCCTCGCTCTCCGGACGTGGCTCGGCATTGCACGGTCCTTTGACTCATGGATCGCAACCATCGGCGCGCCGGCAGGACCGGGTGAGCCAGGACTGAGCCGTGGCCCACGATATCTCCGCCTCTCTGTTCGATCTCGACCACCCGCTGCGGCTCAGCCGCGAGCATGCCTCCAAGGGGCGTCTCGCGGTCGTCGATCTCGGCTCGAACTCGGTGCGGCTCGTCGTCTTTCAGGGGCGTGGGCGCAATCCGCTCGCAATCGTCAATGAGAAGGCGGTGATCCGTCTTGGCCGCGGGCTCGAGGCGAGCGGCCGGCTCGATCCCGGTGCGGCGGCCCAGGCGATGACCGTCATGCATCGCTACCGGGCGATCGTCGCCGCCATGGGCGCCTCACCGTTCGAGGTGCTGGCGACCTCGGCCGTGCGCGACGCCGTGGACGGGCGTCAATTCATCGCCCGCCTCGCCGCGCGCATGCCCGACATGCCGATCCGCATTCTTTCCGGCGAGGAGGAGGCGCAGCTTTCCGCGGCCGGCGTGCTGTGCGGCATCCCGGCCGCGGATGGGGTGCTCGCCGATGTCGGCGGGGGCTCGCTCGAGCTCGTGCGCCTCGATCACGGACGGGCAGGCGAGGCCGCGACCTTGCGGCTGGGCGTGATCCGGCTTGCCGAACGCGCCAACGGCGATGTCCTGCGTGCCCGCGCAGTGGTGGACGGCGATCTTTCCGGCGTGCGCTGGCTTGCCGATGGCGCGGGCCGCGACCTCTATCTCGTGGGCGGCACTTTCCGCGCGCTCGCGCGCATCCACATCGCCCAGACGAGCTATCCACTTGCCATGGTCCACCATTACACGCTCGGCCGGGACGAGGCGCGCGACCTCACGGGGGTGATCGCCGCGGCCTCCCAGCGCGCGCTCGAACGTCTTCCGGGCGCGCCGCGCCGCCGGCTGGAGGACCTGCCCTTCGCCGCGGTGACGCTGCGGCGCCTCCTGCGCATCACCGCGGCGGCGCGGGTGGTGTTCTCCGCCAACGGGATGCGCGAGGGCTGGTTCATGCGCCACGTCCCCGAACAGGTGCGGGGGGAAGACCCGCTGCTCGCGGCGGCGCGTGAATATGGCGACCGGCTTGGACGAGATCCCAATCTGGCGCCGGCGCTGGTGGCCTGGACCAACCCGCTTTTCCCGGACGAGCCGGAAGAGGCGGCAAGGCTCCGCGAAGCGGCCTGCTGGATGAGCGATATCGGCAGCCGCGACCATCCGGAGTACCGCGCCGAACAGACATTCCTTCGCGTGCTGCGCCAGCCGGGCATCGGTCTCGACCATCATGCGCGCGCCTTCCTCGCCATGGTGATCGCGCTCCGCTA
>JASHVY010000006.1 GCA_030044345.1 Acetobacteraceae bacterium
AGAGGCCGATCGCGGCGAGTGCCGAGGCGATGAAGGCGAACCGATAATAGTGGGGAAAGATCGCACGGATGAAACGGCCGGAGGCCGGGGGCTCGAGCGCGCGGAAGACGAGCGGAGCGACGACGGCGCCGAAGAAGGCCGTGCCCCCGGTGAGGGCGGCGAGCCCGAGCAGCCCGATGATCGCCGCCGCCTCAGGCACCGGCGGAGATTTCAGTAGCGGTAAAGATCGGGCTTGAAAGGACCGTCGCGTTCGATCCCGAGATAGTGCGCCTGTTCGGGGGTGAGCCTGGTGAGCGCGGCGCCGACCTTGGCGAGATGGAGGGCCGCGACCTTCTCATCGAGATGCTTGGGCAATGTATAGACCTGACGTTCATAGCGTCCGGACGGTGCGGTGAAGAGCTCGATCTGGGCAAGCACCTGGTTGGTGAAGCTGGCGCTCATCACGAAGCTCGGATGGCCGGTCGCATTGCCGAGATTGACGAGCCTGCCTTCGGACAGAACGATCAGGCGCTTGCCGTCGGGGAAGATGACCTCATCCACCTGGGGCTTGACGTTCTCCCAGACATAGTTGCGAAGGGCGGCGATCTGAATCTCGGAATCGAAGTGACCGATATTGCAGACGATGGCGCGATGCTTCATCGCCCGCATATGCTCGATCGTGATGACGTCGATATTGCCGGTGGCGGTCACGAAGATATCGCCGCGCGGAGCGGCGTTCTCCATCGTGACGACCTCATAGCCTTCCATCGCCGCCTGGAGCGCGCAGATCGGGTCGATCTCGGTGACGAGGACGCGGCAGCCTGCCTGGCGGAGGCTCGCGGCCGAGCCTTTGCCGACATTGCCGAAGCCGGCCACGACAGCGACCTTGCCGGCCATCATCACATCGGTCGCGCGGCGGATGCCGTCCACCAGCGATTCCCGGCAGCCATAGAGATTGTCGAACTTCGATTTGGTGACGCTGTCATTGACGTTGATGGCCGGGACCAGAAGCGTGTGGCTCGCCGCCATTTCGTAAAGGCGATGAACCCCGGTGGTGGTTTCCTCCGAGATGCCACGCACGGCGGACATCAGCTTCGGATGGCGTTCATGCATCACCTTGGTGAGATCGCCCCCGTCATCAAGGATCATGTTCGGCCGCCAGCCGTCGGGGCCTTCGATCGTCTGGTCGATCGCCCACCAGAATTCTTCCTCGCTCATGCCCTTCCAGGCGAAGACGGGGATGCCGGCCGCGGCGATGGCGGCGGCGGCGTGATCCTGCGTCGAGAAGATATTGCAGGAGGACCAGCGCACGGTGGCGCCGAGGGCGAGGAGGGTTTCGATCAGCACTGCGGTCTGGATCGTCATGTGCAGGCAACCGGCGATGCGCGCGCCGGCAAGGGGCCGCGCTTCGCCATACTCGGCGCGCACGGCCATCAGGCCGGGCATCTCATCCTCGGCGAGCGAGATCTCCCGCCGGCCCCAGGCGGCGAGAGAGAGATCCTTTACCTTGCAATCACTGGCGGTCGATCCATCGGGCATGGGCGAGTCCTCGGCAATCGAGAGAATCAGGTGTTCATGGCGTCGAAGAAGTCCTGATTCGTCTTGCTGTATTTCAGCTTGTCGAGCAGGAACTCCATCGCGTCCACCGTCCCCATCGGGTTGAGGATGCGGCGCAGGACCCACATTTTCGAGAGCGTTCCCTTCTCGACAAGGAGCTCTTCCTTGCGGGTGCCCGACTTGGTGATGTCGATCGCCGGGAAGGTGCGCTTGTCGGAGAGCTTGCGGTCGAGGATGATCTCGGAGTTGCCGGTGCCCTTGAACTCTTCGAAGATCACTTCGTCCATGCGGCTGCCGGTATCGATGAGCGCGGTTGCGATGATGGTGAGCGAGCCGCCCTCCTCAATGTTGCGGGCGGCGCCGAAGAAACGCTTCGGGCGTTGCAATGCGTTGGCATCGACACCGCCGGTGAGCACCTTGCCCGAGGAGGGGACGACGGTGTTGTAGGCGCGGGCGAGGCGGGTAATTGAGTCGAGCAGGATCACAACGTCACGCTTGTGCTCGACCAGGCGCTTCGCCTTCTCCAGCACCATCTCGGTGACCTGAACGTGGCGGGTGGCAGGTTCATCGAAGGTGGAGCTGATGACCTCACCTTTGACGCTGCGCGCCATGTCCGTGACTTCCTCCGGCCGCTCATCGATCAGCAGCACGATGAGGAAGACTTCAGGGTGGTTCGCGGCAATGGCGGTGGCGATGTTCTGCAGCATCACCGTCTTGCCGGTGCGCGGGGGAGCGACGATCAGCGCCCGCTGGCCCTTGCCGATCGGCGAGATGAGATCGATCACGCGGGGCGTGAAGTCCTTGCCGGGGCCTTTGGCCACCGACTGGAAATTCTCGACCTCCATCTGAAGCCGGCGGTCGGGGTAAAGCGGTGTGAGATTGTCGAAGTTGATGCGATGGCGGACCGCCTCCGGCGGCTCGAAATTGATCGTGTTGACCTTGAGCAGAGCGAAGTAGCGTTCGCCCTCTTTCGGTGCGCGGATCTGGCCTTCGACGGTATCGCCGGTGCGCAGGCCGAAGCGACGGACCTGGGCGGGGCTGACATAAATGTCGTCCGGCCCTGGGAGATAGTTGGCCTCAGGGCTGCGGAGGAAGCCGAAACCGTCGGGCAGGATTTCGAGCGTGCCTTCGCCGCTGATCGCCTGGTCCTTCTCGGCCAGGTTCTTCAGGATCGCGAACATCATGTCCTGCTTGCGCAAGGAGGATGCGTTCTCGATCTGCAGCGATTCGGCGTAGCTCAGCAGGTCGGCGGGTGATTTCGCTTTGAGTTCGGCGAGGTGCACGGATGGCCTCGGATGAAAAGAAGGGCCGGGAGGACAGCGGAAGATCACCCTGCATGGGGCCCAGCGAATGCGCTTCGCGGGCACCTGTCATGCAGCCCGCCATGTTCGACGGCAGGCACTGTCCCGAAAGATCAAGGAAACGGGCGGCAACCGGCCGCCAACGGGGTCAACGTGATTTAGGCATCCAATGGCCACCCCGTCAAGACACCGAGATGGGTGACGGCGTGCCGGTGTCAAGGGTGCTCGGATCTCCGCTCTCAGAGCCTGTTTGAGAATGCGGCTTGCGGTGA
>JASHVY010000595.1 GCA_030044345.1 Acetobacteraceae bacterium
ACAGCGCGGCGCGTGTCGGCGAGAAGGCCGGGGTACTGATCGCGGCGCTGCGGGACGAGGTGGTTGGTCCTGGGGCGGTTGGTCCTGGGACGTCGTGACGCTATCCTGAGCGTGTCGGTCGTGGCGAAATAGCGAGGATGACGATGATGGCCAATGACAAGATGTTTGCGCAGATGTCCGGCAAGAACGGCTTCATCGCGGCACTTGACCAGAGTGGCGGATCGACGCCCGGCGCGCTCCGCCGCTACGGCATTCCGGACAGCGCCTACAGCAACGAAGCCGAGATGTTCACGCTCATCCACGAGATGCGCGTGCGCATCATAACCGCGCCTTCCTTCACCGGGGACAAGGTGATTGCCGCCATCCTCTTCGAGGGCACGATGGACGGGCAGGCGAAGAACAAGCCGGTTCCCGCCTTTCTTTGGGAGGAGCGGGGGGTCGTTCCCTTCCTCAAAGTGGACAAGGGGCTCGAGGTCGAGAAGCACGGTGTCAGCCTGATGAAGCCGATGCCGGAGCTCGATGCGTTGCTTGCGCGTGCGGTGAAGCTCGGCATCTTCGGCACCAAGATGCGCTCCGTCATCAATCTGTCCTCGAAGGAGGGGATCGCGGCCATCGTGGCGCAGCAGTTCGAAGTGGCGGCGCAGATTGCCAAGCACGGGCTCCTGCCCATCCTCGAGCCGGAAGTCTCGATCAAGAGCCCGGACAAGGTCGGTGCCGAGACCATCCTCCGCGAGGAACTGACCCAAAAGCTCGATGCCCTGCCGCATGACCGTCAGGTGATGCTCAAGCTCACGATCCCAGACGTTCCGGATTTCTATGCGTCGCTGATCAAACATCCGCGCGTGACCAGGGTGGTGGCGCTTTCCGGCGGCTATACGCGCGATGACGCCTGCGAGCGGCTGGCCGCCAATCACGGCATGATCGCGAGCTTCTCCCGGGCGCTGATTGAGGACCTCAAACAGTCGATGAGCGATGCCGAGTTCAACGCGGCGCTCGCGAAATCCATCGACGAGATTTATCGGGCCTCGACCGTAAAAACCGTGAACGTGTGAGAGCCGGCACGCGGGCGGAAGGGAGCCTGCGAGAAGGGAGCCTGCGAACCGGGCCGGGATCTCCGTTCAGCCTGCGCTGGCTGAGGAAGCGGAGAACGGACAGTTTGCCGAACCCAACGGACACTGGCCGGTATCTGTCGTGATGAAGTGTCCCTCCGGACAGTAGCGGGCGCCGCATGTCGCGAGCGGCATGGCGCTGCCGAACCATTCGGCAGGCGCGACCGTGCATTCCCGCAAGATGCTGCCACAGGCATGGCAATTGTTCTCTATTCGGGCCATGGACGATCCTCCCGATAGGGGAGAGGCCATCCTACCGGAAGCCCGCGCCAATTTCATGGATTCCGGCATGGATTCTGGCAGGGTCTTGAAACAGTCTGATAAAGCTATGAAATTGATCGCGAAAAGAAGCAGAAACGAAAGCGGACACGTGATCAGCGAAGATTGTCACGCTTTCGCTTGTTTTTGATGAGCCTTCCGCCGGCGAGGCTGCCCATTTAGGCTCAGCGCAGTTTGGCGCCTGTCCTCACATTCCATTCCTGACGGAGGAATCTCGCGGAGAAATGGGCAACACGCTGACCTTGCTCGATCTTGCCGGCATGGTGGCCCTGCTGCTGTGGGGCGTGCGCATGGTCCAGACCGGCGTGGAGCGCGCTTTCGGCTCCCGGCTTCGCCAGATTCTGGGTGTGGCGCTGCATGACCGGTTCCGGGCCTTTCTCACCGGGCTTGGGATCACCGCGCTCCTGCAAAGCAGCACCGCGACCGGGCTGATGGTGACGGGATTCGCCGCAAGCGGGCTCCTGGACCTCGTTCCCGCGCTCGCGGTGATGCTGGGCGCCAATGTCGGCACGACGCTGATCGTGCAGGTCCTTTCCTTCGATATCGTGGAAGTTGCCCCGGCGCTGATCCTGCTCGGCGTGCTCATGTTCCGCCAGGGGCAGGAGACGCGGACGCGTGATCTCGGCCGCGTTGCGATCGGGCTCGGCCTGATGCTCATCGCGCTGAACCAGATCCTCGTCCTGGTGACGCCCTACGAGGATGTGCCGAGCCTGCGCCTGCTCCTTGGCGCGGTCGCGACCCAGCCGGTGCTCGATGTGCTGCTCGCCGCCGGGCTGACATGGGCCGCGCATTCCAGCGTCGTCGTCGTGCTGGTCACGATGTCGTTCGCGGCCGAGCATGTTGTTCCGCCGGAGGCCGCCTTTGCGCTCGTTCTTGGCGCCAATCTCGGCACCGCGATCAACCCGCTGCTCGAGGGTGGCGCGGGGGATGATCCGGCAGCGCGCCGCGTGCCTCTTGGCAACCTGCTCAATCGCGCGATCGGCGCGGTGATCACGCTCATCCTTCTTCCGCGCATTGGTGCCGCCCTCATCTCGGTGGAGCCCGACGCCGGGCGCGCGGTTGCCGATTTCCACACACTTTTCAATGTTGCGCTCGCCCTGGTGTTCTTTCCGCTGCTCGGCCCATACGCCGCATTCCTGCGGCGCCTGCTGCCGGCAAGGATCGCCGCGCACGATCCCGGGCGGCCGCTCTATCTCGACGAAAGCGCATGCGAAGCGCCGGGTGTCGCGCTTGGCGGGGCGGCGCGAGAGGCGCTCCGCCTCGCCGACGTGCTGGAGGCGATGCTGCTCGGCCTCAAGGAGTGTCTGCGATCGACCGACCGCAAGCGGATCACCGAGACCAAGCGGCTCGACGATCTGCTGGACCGGCTGAATACCGCGATCAAGGCTTATCTCTCCCGGCTCGATCCCGAGGCGATGGCGATCACCGACCATCAGCGCCTTTCCGAGATCTTCGCCTTCGCCACCAATATCGAGCACGCCGGAGACGTGGTGGATCGCGGGCTGCTCGATCTTGCCGGAAAAAAGATGAAGCGTGGCCTTGTCTTTTCTCCTGACAACGAGGTGGAGCTTTTGGGAATCATCGATCGGCTGATCGCCAACCTTCATCATGCGGCGGGGCTGTTCGTGAACGGTGATGAACGCGCCGCCCGCCTTCTGGTTGCCGAGAAGGAAACGTTCCGCGATCTCGAGACGCGCGCGACCGAGACGCATTTCCATTTTCTCCGCGAAGGCCGGGCGGAAGCTGCCGAAGGCAGCTCGCTGCATCTCGATATGGTGCGCGATTTGAAGCAGGTGAATTCGCATCTTGTCGCAGCCGGCGCCTATCCGGTGCTGGAGGGTACGGGCGGATTGCTGCCGAGCCGGGTACGGCAGGATTAGAGCGGATCGCACCTGACCGGAATCGGGGCACCCCGCGAACACGTTCGCGG
>JASHVY010000596.1 GCA_030044345.1 Acetobacteraceae bacterium
TGGTGATGAGCCTGCCCGAAGGGGACCGGTATTCGAAGAGCCGTTCGAAGCTGCTTGCCGAGCTGACCATGGCGATGGGTGGACGCGCGGCGGAGGAGCTGATCTTCGGCGCGGAGAAAGTTTCCAACGGTGCGGCCGGCGATATCAAGATGGCGACAGACCAGGCGCGGCGCATGGTCACCGAGTGGGGCATGAGCGATCGGCTCGGGATGATCGCCTATGGCGACAATTCGCAGGAGCTGTTCCTCGGCCATTCGGTGACGCAGCACAAGAACGTCTCCGAATCGACCGCCCAGGAGATCGACCACGAGATCAAGCAGTTGATCGACCGGGCCTATGCCAAGGCGCGACAGATCCTTACCGACAATCTCGAGGAGCTGCATCGCCTCGCCCATGGTTTGCTCGAATACGAGACGCTGAGCGGAGAGGAAATTCGTACCGTGCTGCGCGGCGAGCCGGTGATCCGCAAGGTGGTGGACGAGCCGGCGCCGGAATCGCGCCGTGCCTCGGTGCCGACCAGCGGGCGGCCGGCCATCCCACCTGCGGGTGGCCTCGGCCCGGCGCCTCAACCGGGCTGAAACGGGCGGGTTGAAGCAAGCGGGCGGCTTTCCCTCGTGCTGCGGCTGATCGAGCCGCTCGGCCTGATCGAAGGGCCGGGCGCGGCAGAGGCGATTTCGGCCGACGCCGCATTGCCCCTCGCCGGTGGTCCGCTCGCCTTCAGTCTCGCCCGCCTGCTGCCCGATCGGAAGCTCGTCCCTGTCGCCGACATCCCGCCCGCCTGGGACGAGGCGATGGCGCGCCTGACCGCACCTCCTTCCGCCTCCTGGTGCGAGCGCCCCACGGTGATGGGCGTGCTCAACATCACGCCGGACAGTTTCAGCGATGGCGGCGCGCATCTCGACCCCGAACGCGCCATCGCCGCCGGCCTTGCCATGATTGCCGCGGGTGCCACGATCCTCGATGTGGGTGGCGAAAGCACACGGCCCGGTGCCGCGCCAACCCCGCCCGAGATCGAGCAGGCGCGCATCCTGCCGGTGATCAAGGGCCTGGCATGTCAAGGTGTCACCGTCTCGGTCGATACCCGCAATGCCGCGACGATGGAGGCGGCGCTCGCGGCCGGGGCTGCCATCGTCAATGACATTTCCGGTCTCACCTACGATCCCGCAGCGGCGCCTTTGCTCGCGGGCTGCCGGGTGCCCGTGGTGCTGATGCATATGCGCGGCACACCGCAGACCATGGGTGGGCTCGCGCAGTATGACGACGTGGCAGTGGAGGTCGTGCAGGAGCTGGCGCTCTGCCTCGCCGCCGCCGAGAAAGCCAGCATCGCCCGCGAGCGCATCACACTCGATCCCGGCATCGGGTTTGCCAAGACAGCCGCGCATAGTCTCGCGCTGCTTTCTCGCCTGCCCCTCCTGCTCAATCTCGGCTGCCCGCTCCTTCTCGGCGTCTCACGCAAGAGCTTCATCGGCCGCATCTCGGGTGTCGCGGAGCCGCGGGGGCGGCTTGCCGGCTCGCTTGCCGCGGTGCTCTTCGTCCTGAGCCGCGGTGCCTCCGTGCTCCGCGTCCATGATGTCGCGGACACCGTTCAGGCCCTGCGCATCTGGCGGGCGCTGGCGCGCGGGGAAGCTCGCGAGGCAATCGCGCCGGCCTCACCGGCTGCCGCTCTCAGCGCAGGTGCTTCACATTCCTGACTTTGCTATACTCTTGAGACTGTCATGACCTCCTCGCGACGCCTCTTCGGCACCGACGGCATCCGCGGCACCGCCAATGCCGACCCGATGACGGCCGAGACGGCGCTCCGCCTCGGCCAGGCTGCCGGGCTGCTCTTCACCCGAGGCAGCCATCGCCACCGCGTGCTCATCGGCAAGGACACGAGGCTCTCGGGCTATATGATCGAACCGGCGCTGGTCGCAGGTTTCATCAGCGCCGGGATGGACGTGGCGATCGCCGGCCCGATGCCCACGCCCGCGATCGCCATGCTCACCCGTTCGCTGCGCGCGGATCTCGGGGTGATGATCTCGGCCTCGCACAACCCGTTCGAGGATAACGGCATCAAGCTCTTCGGCCCGGACGGCCAGAAACTTTCCGACGAGACGGAGGCGGAGATCGAGGCGCTGATGGGAGCCGATCTCGCCGCGCGCCTCGCTCCGCCGGGCAAGCTTGGACGCGCCGCACGGCTTGCCGATGCGGCAGGCCGCTATATCGAGGGGGCGAAGGCGACCTTTCCGCGTGGCCTGCGGCTCGAAGGGCTCCGGATCGTCATCGATTGCGCCCATGGCGCCGCATACAAGGTGGCGCCCACGATTCTCTGGGAGCTCGGCGCGGAAGTGATCCCGCTCGGCGTGGCGCCGGACGGGTTCAACATCAACCGCGGCTGCGGCTCGACGGTGCCGGAATTCTTCTGCGCCCAGGTGGTCGAGCGCGGCGCCGATCTCGGCATCGCGTTGGATGGCGATGCGGATCGGCTGCAGCTCGCCGATGAGCATGGCGAGCTGATTGACGGCGATCAGATTCTGGCTCTCATCGCCCGTTCCTGGCGGCGGGAAGGGCGGCTCAAGGGCGATGCAATCGTAGCCACGGTGATGTCCAATCTCGGGCTCGACCGGTTCCTCGGCACGCTCGGGGTCGCTTTGCACCGCACCCGCGTCGGTGACCGCTATGTAGCCGCCGAGATGCGCACGCGCGGCCTCAATGTCGGCGGCGAGCAATCGGGCCACATGATCCTCTCCGACTTCTCCACGACCGGCGATGGTCTCGTGGCCGCGCTCCAGGTGCTCGGCGTCATCGTCGCCGAGGGGCTGCGAGCAAGCGAGGTGTGCAAGGTCTTTCGTCCGCTGCCGCAGCTTCTGCGTAGCGTCCGCTTTGCCGGCAGCTCGCCGCTCGCCATGCCTTCGGTGAAAGCAAGTATTGAAGAGGCCGAAGCACGGCTGAACGGCGCCGGGCGGGTCCTGATCCGCCAGAGCGGGACCGAGCCTGTCATCCGCGTCATGGCGGAAGCGGAGGACGAGGTTCTGGTGCAGGAGGTGGTGGCCGAACTCTGCGAGATGATCGCCACAGCCGCACGCGCCGGAGACGAAAAATCGGAGGCAGCCCACTCCTGATGCGCGGACGCGTGCTGGCAATCGCCGGCTCGGATTCGGGCGGCGGAGCCGGCATTCAGGCAGACGTGAAAACCATCGCGGCGCTCGGTGCCTATGCGGCCACCGCGATCACCGCGATCACCGTGCAGGACACCCGCGCGGTTCATGCGGTGCATCCTATTCCGCCCGCGATCGTCGGCGCGCAGATCGCCTGCGTGCTCGCCGATCCCGGCGCGGATGCCGTGAAAACGGGGATGCTGGTCGATGCCGAGACGGTCCGGCACGTTGCCGCTTCGCTGCGCGCCTTTCCCGGACTCCCGCTCATCATCGATCCGGTGATGGTCGCCTCGAGTGGGACACGGCTCCTGGTAGAAGACGCGATCGAGGCGCTTCGCGCGGAGCTCTTCCCGCTTGCCACGCTCGTCACGCCAAACTTGCCGGAGGCCGAGATCCTCGCCGGATTTCCGATCCGCGACCGCGCTTCGATGGAGCGCGCAGCGCTCGCCATCAGCGCGCGCGCGGTGCTGGTCAAAGGCGGCCACCTGCCGGGCGATACAGTGGTGGATAT
>JASHVY010000597.1 GCA_030044345.1 Acetobacteraceae bacterium
AGAAGCGGAGATTGACCGAAAGCTCGTAGGAGTGAATGTGGTCGAGAAGGTTGTTCTCGGCCAGGATGGTCGCCGGTGGCGTGCCGGCGATGATGCCGATCCGCTTGCCCTTGAGGCGCGGATCCTCGAGGCTCTGGATCCCGTCGAAGCCGCTGTGCGGGCGGAAGATCAGCGCATAGGCCGAGCGGTAATAGGCATTTGTGTTCTCCACCAGGCCGTAGCCTTGGGTAACGCCCATCACCACGTCGCAGCGATAGGCGTCGAGTGTCATTTGCAGGAACCCGAACACCTGGGGCTGCCAGGTGAAGCCAAGCTTCTTGCCAAGCTCTCCGGCGAGCACGGCGGCGATCTTGTTCTCGAATCCCTGCTCGGCCTGGTTCGAGAAGGGAAGGTCGTTCGGGTCCGCGCAGACACGAAAGACATGGGGATCGACAAGCTCGGCGCCGATGCCGAGCCCGGGCGCCTGCGCCATCGCCGGAGCGCTGCAAACGAGCAGCAACCCAAGCATCAGAGCATGAGGGCCAAATCTCATCACACGTCCGTTCCGCCCTTGCGGGCATCGAAGCAGCCTCGGCACATCGCCGTCACATCGGAATGCCGAGGCATTTGTACGAGGCCTCGTCGAAACCCTTGGGATCGGGCGCGTTCTTCGCCGGCCGGCCACGGCCGAGGGCGCCTGTCGAGCGGGCGCGGAGATAGCTGTAGATCTCGCTGATGAAGCACATGACGTTCTTGTTGGTCGCGAAGGACGGCATGACCAGGTCCTGCGCCGTGTTCACGGATTTTATTCCACCGGCGACGTCGGCAATGAACTGGGAGTAACTCAACTGCTGCAGCGCTTGCGTCAGGTCCGGCGCATAGGAGGAGCCCGATCCGTCCGGCCCGTGGCAGTCGAGACAAATGGAATTATAGCGCAGATACCCGACAAAGGTGCCCCAATCGACCGTACCGTCTTTGGCAATGTTGTAGGTGGGGGCGCCATCCTTGTCGAACCACATGCCGCCCGTCTCCTTGACCGGCTTGGGGTCGCCCGGCCCGGCGGCGAAGGTGGCTGTCGCACCGGCAACGGCGAGTGCGATCGTGGCGAGGGCAATTCGCGAATAACCCTTCACGTCTGCGGATTCCCTTGACTTGTGCGGAGAACGTAAGGGCCGGCACCCTGTTCCAAGGATGCCGGCCCAGGCTTGGTTGCGTTCAGCGTCGATCGCGGCTCACGATCCCGGCAGCGCGAAAACCGTGAGCTGGCCGCCGAGTGTCGTGTAGTCCTTGAGGGCAGCGTAGCCACCGACTGCGCCGAGACCGGCGTGCGGATCGGTCAGGCCCGCGGCGAGACCGATTCCCGCCCAGCCGCCGACACCCGAGAGCACGGCGACATACTGCTTGCCGTCATGCATGTAGGTCATCACGTTGCCGATGATGCCCGAAGGTGTCTTGAAGCTGTAAAGGATCTTGCCGGTCTTCGCATCGACCGCGCGGAAATAGCCCTTCAGCGTGCCATAGAAGACCACACCGCCGGCCGTGGTGAGCGCGCCACCCCAGTCGGAGAACTGATCGTCGATCTGCCAGGCGGTCTTGCCCGTAACGGGGTCGAAGGCGATGAAACGGCCCATATAGCCACCCGGCCCCGGATACATCGAAAGCGTCGCCCCGACATAAGGCTGGCCCGCGGTGTAGGCGACCGGATAGGGCTCATAATCCATGCAGACATGGTTGGTCGGCACGTAGAAGAGGCCGGTCTGGGGATCATAGGATGCCGGCTGCTCATCCTTGGAGCCGAGCGCCGCCGGGCAAATGCCCGTGTAGTTCACGTTCACCCCGTGCGAGCCGGGTGCGTACTGCGCGACCACAGTCGGTCGGCCGTAGTTCGGGCTCGACGGATTCATGTCGACGCCGGTCGTCCAGTTCACGGCCGGATCATATTTGTTGACCGCGAGCAGCGCGCCGGTCGCGCGGTTCAGCACATAGGCCAGGCCGTTGCGATCGAAATGCACCAGCGCCGGTACCTGCTGGCCGTTGATCGTGAGGTCGGCCAGGATCATCTCATTGACGCCGTCATAGTCCCACTGGTCGTGGGGTGTCATCTGATAGACCCACTTGGCCATGCCGGTGTCCGGATCGCGGGCGAAGATGGTCATCGACCATTTGTTGTCGCCCGGGCGCTGGTTCGGATTCCAGGTCGAAGGATTGCCCGAGCCGTAATAGAGAAGGTTCAGCTTGGGATCATAGGAGAGCCAACCCCAAGTGTCCCCGCCGCCGATCTTCCACTCATCGCCCTTCCAGGTCTTGAGGCTGGAATCGGCACCCACCGGCTTGCCGAGAGACATCGTCGTCTGCGGATCGAACAGAATCTGGCTGTCCGGCCCTTCGGAATAGGCCTTCCACAGGATATGCCCGTCTGACATGTCGAGCGCGGCAAGAAAGCCCTGCACGCCGAACTCGCCGCCCGAGACGCCGACAAATACCTTGTTTCCGATGACCAATGGGGCGCCGGTGCCGGTCGCGCCGTCCTTATAGCTCGCGAGCGGCGTCGACCAGTCCACCTTGCCGGTCTGGGCATCGAGCGCGACGACGGTGTTGTCCGCCTGATGGAGGACGATCTTGCCGTCACCGTAGGCGACCCCGCGATTCACCGTGTCGCAGCACATCACCGGAATCACGTCGGGATTCTGCGTCGGCGTGTACTGCCACATGATGCGCCCGTCATTGCTGAGATCGAGCGCGAAGACGGTGTTGGGGAAGGGCGTGACGAGATACATAACATTCCCGATCACCAGCGGCTGGCCCTCATGCCCGCGCAGGACCCCCGTGGAGAAGGTCCAGGCCGGTTCGATCTGGCTCGCATTGTCGGTGGTGATCTGGTTCAGTGTCGAATAGCGCGTCGAACCATAGTTCAGAGCCGGGATCGCCCAGTTATCGGGATTCGCCGCGGCTTGTTCGAGAGCTGGGCTCGACGTGCTGTTCTGGGCGCGCGCTGCCGGCGCGGCGAGCAAGAGGCAGCCGAAAGCCCCCAATGCTGCACCTGCGAACCATTTTCCTCTGGATTTCATGCTGATTCCCCCCTTCGAGCTGTGCCCGGGCTTCGGGTTCGGATTTTGCCGATAGATATCAAGCTGGTCATGCAGTCGAAATCGCTTCACAGGCTCGGCCATACTTGCATCGGGTACCTCCGCCATGGTTGCCTGCACACGCACCTTCATCCCCGTCCCAGATGCAGAGGGGGAGAGAGGACGCTGCAAAAACTGCAATTAATGAAGCAAGGCTTGTGCCAATAACGGGGCAATGGATGCCGTGTCGGGATTTCAAGAAGATGCAGGCACATCATCCGTAAGCCGCGCGTGCGGACGCATCAAAGCCGTGACAGGCGCAAGGTATAAAAAGGGACAATCTGTCACGGAGCGGATACAGGCTGCGCGGCTTGGACTTTGACAGGCGGCTCCTGTACCGTCAGCGATCAGAAGCAGCGCACTTCCCCCTCGGCTTCGGCTTCCCGCAGCCGGCGGACAATCTCTTTCGCGGCCGGAGTTTGGAACTCCGAGGCGAGCACGCTTTTTTCCTGCTGCATGCTCAGCACCGTCTCGGCGGAGACATATTGCTCGTACGGCAGGATTGAAGCGACGACATCGACCGCGCACGAGCAGCGGTCGAGCGTGTCCTGCGTCTGGCCGTTCACCGCCATGCAGCCAAACACATAATCCGCGCGTGCCGAGGTCGGGTAGTCGTTCGTGGCGCCCTCTTGCGCGGGGCCGCAGGGTGCCGCGGCAAAAGCGGTGAGAGGAAAGACAAGCAAGGCAAGCACGAGCAATCGTCCCATTTTCCCATCTCCTCCGCTCGGTCTTCAGCGATCGTACGATCCCTGGCGCATGGCCCTGGCGCATGGCCCTGATGCATGGCGGCTCCAACTGACGGGGCGCCGGCCGTCAGAAGCGGGCCGCCGGAGTTGTCGGCACATCTTGCCAGCACATCTTGCAACCGGGCGCGGGAGATCGAAAGATGCTGGGAGAAAAAGTGCTGCGGGCGATCGGGCCGGGCGGTCCGGGGCTCGCCGCGCAGCAGGAGGGATGAGTGTCCGTGCCGGCTTCGCGCTTTCCATTGCTGTTGCGTCGCAGCATTCTCGGCGCGGCGGCCGTGCTCGTGCCCTTCGCCGCCGGCGCTGCACCCTCCTTGCCGGAAGTGAGCTTGCCGGAAGTAAGACTGGGCGTCCTTGCGTTCGGCACCGTGCAGTGGGTCGCGAGCGTGATCCGAAGCCGCGGCCTCGATCGCGCTCATGGCTTCACGCTCTCGACGCAGGCGCTCGCCAACAATGATGGCGCCAAGGTCGCGCTGCTCGGCGGCGCGGTCGATATCATCGTTTCGGACTGGCTGTTCGTCGGCGCGGAACGGGCGCGGGGGCTCGGGCTTCGCTTTGCCCCGTTCTCTTCCGCGACCGGGGCGGTCGTGCCCGGCCGCGGCTCCGATGTGCGTTCTCTCAAGGATCTCGCCCGGCGCCGTCTCGGCGTTGCCGGCGGCCCCGATGACAAATCCTGGCTGATCGTCCGTGCCGCGGCGCAACGCCGGGACGGCATCGATCTCGCGCACGCAGCGAACATCGTCTATGCCGCGCCGCCGCTCCTCAGCGCCAAGCTTGCGCAGGGCGGGCTCGATGCCGTCCTCACCTACTGGAACTTCGCAGCCGCGCTGGAGGTCGAGGGTTTCCGCCCGCTCGTCACCGTCTCGGCCTGCGCCGAAGCCCTCGGTCTGCCGGCCCATCCCCCTCTCCTTGGCTATGTCTTCAAGGATGCGTGGGCCGAGAGGAACGGCCCGCTGATCGGCAGCTTCCTCGCCGCGAGCGCGGCTGCCGAGGATCTCCTCCTGCGCTCGGAGAGCGCCTGGGAGGGTATCCGCCCCCTCATGCATGCCCCGGACGAGAGGCTTTTCTCGGCGCTGAAGAAGGGCTTTCGCGCCGGCATCGTGCATGAAAGCCCGGCGGCCGAGGCAGCAGCGGCCGATCGGCTCTTCGCCATTCTCCACGGGCTTGGCGGAGCGGCGGCCACGGGCGGGCTCAAGGCATTGCCGGACGGTGTGTTCTGGACCGCCCCATCTTGATCGGCCGCGCATCGTGATCGGGCGCCTGTCATGATCAGACATGGGGGGCGGCTTCGCGCGTTTTCGCTCGCCGCCTTTATCGGCCTCTGGTGGGCGGCGGCGCTGATCGCCCGCAATCCCGCGCTCCTGCCGGCTCCGCCCGACGTTCTCGCTTTCGCCTGGCAGGCCGTGCTCTCGGGGGCGATGCCGCGCAACATCGCCATTACCAGCCTCCGCGCCGCCGCGGCATTTGCGATCTCGATGACCGCCGGCAGCGCCATCGGTTATGTCGCCGGGCGTTCGCCGCGGGCGGACACGCTGATCGACCCCTGGCTCATCATCCTCCTCAATCTGCCTGTCCTGGTGGTCGTCGTCCTTTGCTATATCTGGGTCGGGCTCAACGACGTCGCGGCTGTGCTCGCGGTCGCGCTGGTCAAAGTGCCCACGGTCATGGTGACGGTGCGCGAAGGCGCACGCGCGCTCGATCCGGGCTTCGATGAGCTGGCGAGTGTCTATCGCCTGGCCTGGCGGCAGCGTGCGCTTCGTGTCATCGTCCCGCAGCTCGCCCCCTATATCGCTGCGGCGGGCCGCAGCGGCCTCTCCATCACCTGGAAGATCGTGCTGATCGTCGAGCTGCTCGGCCGGCCGAACGGCGTGGGCTTCGCGCTCGACGAGCTCTTCCAGACCTTCGACGTCGCCGGCATCCTGGCCTACGGATTCGCCTTCGCGGTCCTGATGCTGCTGGTGGAAGCCTTTCTCATGAGGCCGTGGGAAGGCCGCGCCAATGCCTGGCGACGGTAAGGTTGGCGCCGGCAGCATGGGCGAGGGCGCGCTTTCCGTGCGCATCGTGGCGAAATCCTTCCGGGATCCCGGCGGAGGTCGCCGCGAGGTGCTGCGCGAGGTCGCCTTTTCCGGCAAAAGTGGCGAGATTGTCGGCCTGCTGGCACCGTCAGGCTCGGGCAAGACGACGATCCTGCGCATCGTCCTCGGCCTCGATCGCGACTTCGAAGGTGAGGTCCGGCGTCCGCCGGGCCGGCTCGGCGTCATGTTCCAGGAGCCGCGTCTGCTGCCCTGGCTCACCGTCGGGGCCAATCTCCGCCTGGTCGCCAGCGACCATGAGCGGGAAATCGCCGGTCTGCTTGCCGAAGTCGGGCTCGCCGGCGCCGAGACTCTCCATCCGCGGGCGCTCTCGCTCGGCATGGCGCGCCGGGTGGCGCTCGTGCGCGCTCTTCTCGGCAGGCCGTCCCTGCTGGTCCTTGATGAACCTTTTGCCTCGCTCGATCCGCAAGCCGCTTCCGCGCTTGCAGCGCTTCTGGTCCAGGCGGCACGCCGCGACGGGGCGCTCGTGCTGCTCTCGACGCACGATCTCGACCAGTTGCTCGGGTTCGCGGATCGCCTGCTCGTGCTGGCAGGGGCGCCGGCACGCCTCGCCGCCGATTGCCCGACCGGCCTCGCCGCGCCTTCTCCGGGCGTGCCGGTCATGGGCGGCTTCAAGGAAAAATTGCTGCACCGCTTTCCGTTCCTGAGCGCAGCGCCGGCACCCCAAGGGGCCCCATGATGCATAAAATGAAATTATGCAGCACTTTTTGCAGAGTTTTCGGGCATACCAACCGCTTGCGCTATGCGCGATTTTGTTCTTCGATGCAGAAAAAGACGGCAAGGAAGTCCCTTGTCGCAGCCGGGGGAAAGTCTGATCGATGACGCCCACGCTTCAGAGCGAGAATGCTCCAGAAAAGCAGATGGTATCCGGCCGGCGCGCCATGCTCGGCACCATCGCCGCTGCTGTCGGCGCCGGGTTCACAAGGCCGGCTGCCGCGCAGACGACACAAGCTTCACCCACACCCACCCTCACGATCGGCTATGTGCATTGGCTGCACAGCGTAGAGACGATCTCGTACATCTTCACCCCTCCGCCGGACAATGGCCGCTCCGGGGCCGAAGTCGCCATCACCGACAACAATACGACAGGGCGCTTCCTCAACCAGAATTTTGGGCTCTCCGTTGTCGAGACCCGCACGAACGAGGATCCGGTGGCGGCGCTCAATACGTTGATCGCCAAGGGGGTCCGCCTCGTCGTCACTGATCGCCCGGCGGCCGACGTGCTCAAGCTCGCCGACGCCGGCGCGCCGCACGGTGTCACCATCTTCAATGCCGGCGCCGCCGAGGATGCGCTGCGCGAGGAAAATTGCCGCGGCAATGTCATCCACACGGCGCCCTCGTACTACATGCTCACCGACGCGCTCGCCCAGTACCTGATCTGGAAGCGCTGGCCGCGCTGGTTCCTCGCCTACGGCATGCAGCCCAACGATCTGCTGCTGGCGGACGCGTTCCGTCGCTCGGCGAAGATCTTCGGCGCTCACATCGTCGCCGACCGCCAATACAAGGGCAAGGCGGGCTCCCGCGAGACCGACAGCGGCCTGATCGAGCTGCAGGAGCAGTTGCCGGTCTTCAGCCAGAATGCGCCGAACTACGATGTGCTGGTGTGCGCCGACGAGAACTCGGTCTTCGCAGGCTATATGCCGTACCGCACCTGGGATGCGAGGCCGGTCGCCGGCTCGGCGGGTCTCATCCCGACGAGCTGGGACCCCAACAGCCTGGAGTTCGGCGGCAAGCAGATGCAGGATCGCTTCGTCGCCTACGCGCATCGCTTCATGACCGCGCTCGACATGAATGCCTGGGTCGCGGTCAGGATGATCGGCACTGCGGCGAGCTATGCCCAGTCTCTCGAGCCCGACAAGATCATGGCCTATATGCGCGGGCCCGATTTCCAGCTCGGCGCCTATCGCGGCCTCAGCCTCTCGGTCAGGGATTGGAACGGCCAGGTGCGCCAGGCGATCCTGCTTTCCGATTCCGGCCGCACGGTGGTGTCGATGTCCCCGCAGCCGGGCTTCCTTCACCAGGTCACCGTCCTCGACACGCTCGGCACTGACAAGCCGGAAACCAAGTGCAAGCTCGCAATGGCACGAAAGGGGTAGGGAAATGATTACGCGCCGCACCGCGATTCTTGGCTTGCCGCCCACGCTTCTCGCCGCCGCCGCGACACCGGCAGAGGCCGCGCTCACCGGCATGGCCTATGCGACGAACGAGAAGGACAACACGATCAGTGTCATCGATCTCGCGCAGATGAAGACGGTGAAGACCATCCCGACCGGTCAGCGGCCGCGCGGCTTCGACCTCACCAGCGACGGCAAGCGCCTGCTCGTCTGCCTCGGCGATTCGAATCGGATCGATATCTATGACACCACGAGCTGGAAGGTCCTGGGCTCCATCAATACGCCGGATCCCGAATACGCCGCACTCCGCGAGCCTGGGGACAATCCGCTCTATGTCTCCAACGAGAACAATGCCCTGGTCACGGTCTGGGACATCAATACGCAGAAGATGCTGGTGCAGACGCCGACCGGGGTCGAGCCCGAGGGCATGGCGGTGAGCCCGGACGGGCAGGTCATCGTCAACACCACCGAAACGACCAGCATGGCGCAGTTCTTCTCCTACGGAAGCGGGAAGAATATCGGCAACGTGCTGGTTCCGCCGCGGCCGCGATGGGCGGCTTTCACGCATGACGGGAGCGAGGTCTGGGTTTCCTCCGAGCTCGGCGGCACAGTGACGGTGATCGACGCGAAGACCTTCAAGGTTTTGGACACGATCCATTTCGTCGTGGAGGGGCTTCGTAGCACTTTCATCCAGCCGGTCGGCATCAACATCACCCGTGACGACAAGCGCGCGTTCGTCTGCCTCGGCCCCGCCAATCGCGTGGCCGTGGTCAATGTCCCCGAGCGCAAGGTCCTTTCCTATGTCTCGACCGGCAGCAAGGTGTTCGATGCCACGGTCCAGAAATATCTCCTGGTCGGCCAGCGTCCCTGGCACGGGGGCTTCACGCCGGACGAGAAATATCTGCTGACCGCCAACGGGCTTTCGAACGACGTCTCGGTGATCGACGTGACGAGACTGCGGGTGGTCAACACCGTTCCGGTCGGGCAGCAGCCATGGATGGTCCTGGTATCGCCGCTCTGAACGCACCGCTGGCAGGGGTGGCGGCCGTCGCCGGCGTGGCCGTCACGGCCCCGGCTGCGCTCAGCGTCGAAGGGGTGAGCCACGCCTACGGGGAGCGGCGTGCGCTCGATGACGTGAGCCTCGCGGTCCCGCGCGGCGGTTTCGCTGCCTTGCTCGGGCTGAACGGCGCCGGCAAAACAACGCTCTTCTCGCTCATCACCCGCCTCTTTGATACGCGGCGCGGGCGGATCAGCGTGCAGGGCTTCGATATTTCCCGAAACCCGGGGGCGGCGCTTGCCGAACTCGGGGTTGTCTTCCAGTCGCGCACGCTCGATCTCGATCTCACGGTTCGCGACAATCTCCTCTACCATGCGGCCTTGCACGGGATGGGGCGCAGGCTGGCGCACGCGCGGGCCGAGGCGGCGCTCGAGGATGTCGATCTCGCCGATCGCGCGCGCGACAAGGCACGCCGGCTTTCCGGGGGGCAGATGCGTCGTGTCGAGATCGCTCGTGCGCTCGTGCATGAGCCGAGCGTCCTCGTCCTCGACGAGCCGACCGTCGGGCTCGATGTCGCGTCCAAGGCAGCCATTGTCGATCAGGTGCGCGCGCTCTCGCGCACGCGCGGCGTCGCGGTGCTTTGGGCAACACATTTGCTCGACGAGATCGAGCCGGGCGATCACGTCGTCGTCCTGCATCTGGGCAGGGTGCTTGCCGCAGGCGAAATGTCGGAGATCATCGCCACGTCAGGGGCTGCGGATCTCCGAGCGGCCTTTCGCGCCTTGACGGGCGCTGCCGCGCCAGTGCCGGAAGCGGCGGAGGAGGGCGGATGAGCGGGAGCACGAGTGCGGCTGCCACGCATGCGGCTGCGCCTGCGGCCCTCGGCACAAGAGGGGCCGGCCATCACGGCCTCACCCTCAGCGGCTATGCGATCTGCCTGCGTGGGGTGATGTGGCGCGAGGCGCTGCGCTTCATCCATCAACGTGGCCGCTTTCTTGCCGCGCTCGTCCGTCCGCTCGTCTGGCTTGTCATTTTCGCCGCCGGCTGGCGCGAGGTGCTCGGCGTCTCGATCATGCCGCCCTATCATACCTACATTCTCTACAGCACCTATGTCGTTCCCGGGCTGCTGGCGATGATCCAGTTCTTCTACGGCATGCAATCCTCGCTTTCGATGGTCTATGACCGCGAGATGGGCAATATGCGGGTGCTGCTGGTGAGCCCCTTTCCGCGCTGGTTTCTGCTCGTCTCGCGCCTCACCGCGAGCATGGTGATTTCGGTGATCCAGTGCTACGCCTTCCTGATCCTGGCTTGGCTCTGGGGTGTGGATCTGCCGGATGGTGGCTGGATCATGGTGCTGCCCGCGCTCATCCTCTCGGGCTTCATGCTCGGCGCGATGGGAATGGTTCTTTCCTCGCTGATCCGTCAGCTCGAGAATTTCGCCGGGGTGATGAACTTCGTGATCTTTCCGCTCTTCTTCGCCTCCTCGGCACTCTATCCGCTCTGGCAGGTGCAGCAATCGAGCCCCATCCTCTATCAGGCCTGCCTGCTCAATCCCTTCACCTATGCGGTCGAGCTCGCCCGCTTCTGCCTCTATTCGACCTTCAATCCGCTCGCGCTCGCCGTCGTGCTTGGTTGCACCATCGTTTTCACCGCGGCGGCGATCCTTGCCTATGATCCTGCGCGCGGGTTGATGGCGCGCCGCCCGGGCGCCGGCACATGAGGAGGATCGGGGGCCGGGACGGGGGGAGATGGGCGGCGGTCGCCATCGGGGTTTTCTTTTTTTTCGTTGCCGCGCGAGCCATCGCTGCCCAGCCCATGTCCGCCGATCCTGCTTCCCTCGACCCCGATTGGCCCTGCGAGAACATCAAAATCGATCACATGTCGCTCGCGACGATGTGGGGCGGTCCGCCGCTTGGAAAATTTCTCACGGACTGGCAGAGTTATCCGCAAGCCGCAGCGCTCGCCCAGCGTCTCGCCGAGCGCCGCGTGCCGATCGACCAGGCAAAGGCGGAGATCGAGGCTTTCGCGAAGCAGGCAGGTCATGCGCGCGAGACCGAGCTTCTCGCCCTCACGGGCGGGCTTTTTTCGCTGCTCGATCAGGAGCGGTTTGCGGTCGTTCAGGGCCTCGATCGATTCGGGGCGCGACAGAAGAGCTATGCTGCCCAGATCCGCGGGGAGATCAGCGCCCTGCACGATGCCCAGGATGCGGCGAACCCGGATCAGCAGGAGATCTCGAAACTTGCCGATCAGGTCTATTGGGATACGCGTGTCTTCGCCGATCGCAAGAGCATGATGTCTTATGCCTGCTT
>JASHVY010000598.1 GCA_030044345.1 Acetobacteraceae bacterium
AGCCAGGATGATCTCGATGCCATCGCACTCAAACTGAATACCAGGCCACGAAAAACTCTTGGGTATCGCACTCCAGGTGCTACGCTCGCTCACGCCGTTGCGCTGACCGGTTGAACCCACCATCACTTGTTTTATAAATAGCGGACGTAAACATTTCAGAATGTTTCGACCCAGGGGCGGAGCTCAATCTCCCACGACCATGCGTTCCGCGGCTGGCGCAGCACGTCCAGATAGGTTTGCGCGATCGCATCCGGGTCGAGCATGCTGTCCGGCCTATCGGGCGGTTCTGGAAACCGGGCACTTCGAACCCCGCCGTCGATGACGAAATGAGCGACGTGGATGCCTTGTGGAGACAATTCGCGCGCGGCGCTCTGTGCCAGCCCGCGCCGGCCGAACATCCCCATCGCGAATGCGGATGAGCGCGGATAGCCCTTTACGCTGGCAGAGGCTCCCGTCAGCAGAATCGCGCCCGACTTTCGAGGGAGCATTCGGCGCGCAGCCTGTTGGACAATGAGAAACGCTGCGTAAGTCGAGGTGGCGATGACGCGCTGCACGTCGTGTGGATCGAGGTCGGTGATCGACCCGGGCAGACGGGCGGCGGCGTTGTAAAGGACGATGTCCAAGGGGCCAAGCTTAGCCTCCATATGGTCAAACATCGCCACGACAGCAGCGGCGTCGGTAGCGTCAGCGGCAAAAGTTTCCGCGCTGATCTCCTCCGCCAGAAGTAAGATCTTTTGGATATCGCGGGCGGCCAACCCAACCTTGATGCCTTCAGCCGCGAGCGCTCGCGCGACCGAGGCGCTGATGCCTGGGCCAACGCCGATGATCAGGGCCGTCGAATAAGGGATCTTGCTCATCATGCGGTCCTCTCAGTTGCGAAGGTTGTCCGTCGCCCTCCTATGCCCGAGCGAGATCGAGCATTTCTTCGACGGTCCACTGATCGTCGGCGTGCCTGCCGTAATGTGCCGCTTTGACCGATCCGTCGGGCGCGATGAGGAAATCCGCCGGCAGGCCGAGCAATCCGCCGTTGGGCATCCCACCGCGCTTAGGCTTATCCTTCCTGAGGTTGCCCTTGATCGCGGTTGGCCATGCACGCGGGCTGAGAATGGACCAGACCGATTTCTCAACGCCGTATCTCCTATAGAAGTCGTGGCCCGGATCGCCAATGACATCGAACGGAAAGCGACCCTGGTAAGGAAGCAATTCGGCATCCGGTGAGTGGAAGACGACGACTTCCCTGACGCCGGCATTCGCGATTTCGTCGTGCCGGGCCATGAAGCTCTGCAAATGAAGATTGCAGATAGGGCATCCAGCAAATCGCCTGAACTGTAGATGGGTCAAACGGCCATCTGTCGCGGGTACAGAGAGAGGAACTCCGTGGATGTTCTTGGCGTCAAGTTCTGGAAACTTCTCGCCGACCTGGAGCTTGTGCGGCATTGGTCCGGTTTCCTTTCGAGCGGACTGCACAACGGGAGAGCGTGAATGCCGCCCCGTTGTCTCCACTTTAGAGGCCTTACGCGGCCTTATCGACCTTCTGAGCTTCGATTTCGAAGATCACGGCGGGATAGTTTCGCGGAGGAAGCCGACGATGGCTGTGGGCCTGCGGCCGTTGAGGCGCTTGAAACCGCTGGTCTGCTCCTCCTATTCACCGCTGTTGATGCCGTGGACCCAGCCGAGCGCGAAGGCCGTGACGGGCTCAGGAAGTCCCTCCGCCATCCAATTCTCGATATACTGCCGATCCGTGATGGTGATGTAGGGCACCTCGTCGCCGCGGATCTCGGACAGGACTTTCGCGATGCCTGCGAACGACACTGCGGGGCTGTCGGAAAGGGAGCAGATTTTGTTTTCGTGGCCGTCCTCGGCCAGAATCGCTGCCTATGCCCCGGCGATGTTGTCACGTGTGGCCGGGCCGGTCTTGCCGGTCCCGACAGGAACGCGGACGCCCACCTCATGGGCGCGCTCGCCGAGGATGTCGGTGACCGTGCCTTCAGGGAGGATGAAGCCTGAACCTTCCTTCCGCGCGATTGACGTATGGTCAATGCACGAGAGCGTGATGATTTTAGGTCATCACACTCTCGCTTTATTTTCTCGATCAATTTCATGGCCTTGGCGGATCGCTTCGCGCCGGGGTCCCCGATCCACCAGAAGCCATATTGATCTAGCTGCCAGGGTCGTTGCTGCCGGCACCATGCGACTGCGACGTTAGGGTCCTTCCGCTTGCGGTCAGCTCCAGGCGCCAATGACACTGCAATGCACCCGGTTCAAGCCGTACGGGGTCATGCAGCAGTCCTCTTCGCACGCCTTCCGCTATCGCTGCTGCAATCAGCGCCCGCGGTGTGTCCGCCCCCAAGCGAGCCGACAGAACATCGAGACCCTGCTCCGTGGTATCGGTCTCGATCGGATCATTCAGAACGACACGCAGAACCCGATCGATTGCTGGCGTTCCCGACATCATGCACGCACCTTCCCCGCCAATGCCCCTTGAGGCAGGCGACCAGCATAGTCAACCGGATGTCCGCAATGAACCTCGTCTGCGAGGTCACCTTGACGGATGGTCAGCGCGATGCGTGTGCGGGTCCGGGAGTGAGAGCGATGTACAACGAAACACGATACCGGCGCAAAATCACAGCGTGCGCCATATGGATGCGCAGAACGATACTTTCGACTTTCGTCGCGGGATCAGCCGCCAGGGTTTTCTATACGGTCAAGCAATGATCCTGCCGGCTTCTCTCCGCGTCTCAGAGGTGGGATCACCGGAGGTCTGAATCACGCGAGAAGATAACGCCAGCGCACACCGCTTTAAAGTTTGCGCGAGCGCAGCTCGGCCGGGTTCATGATCATTGCCGCATACGCCGCTTCCGCCACGATCTGTCCGTCAACCGTGGCGACCGCCCCGAATTTCCATACATTGGCGCGCTGTCGTTCCTTCCTCACCCGGATCCGCATCTGGTCTCCGGGCGTGACGGGGCGGCGGAACTTCGCGTTGTCGATGAACATGAAATAGACGACCTTGCCTTCCGCGTCCTGCCCGAGCGTCTCGAGCACCAGGGCGGCCGAAGTCTGAGCCATGCTCTCGACGATCATGACCCCCGGCACGACAGGGTGGCCGGGGAAATGCCCCTGAAAGTAGGGCTCGTTCATCGTCACGTTCTTGATGCCGATGGCGGAGTGGCCGCGCACCACGTCGACGATGCGGTCAACCATCAACATCGGATAGCGATGCGGCAGCAATTTCTGCAGGCGCTCGATGTCGATCGTGTATCCGGTTTCGGATCCATCTCCCTCGACAGCGCCATTCTTGCCCGTAACCGCTACGTCCATCCGCCCTCAGCCCGTTTTTCTACCGTTCGGCCGGCTCGCCGGCCATTCCCCGCGCGCCAGCCGCCGCAGGATAGCGATCTGGCGAAAAAACATTCGTACGGGCTCGGCCGGACTGCCCACAACCTCCGCCCCTGGCGCCACGTCCGCCATAATCCCGGCCTGCGCCCCGAGCCGGGCCTTTCGTCCGATCCGCAGGTGCCCGACAAGGCCTGCCTGCCCCCCGATCATCACGAAGTCTTCGACGATCGTCGAGCCGGA
>JASHVY010000599.1 GCA_030044345.1 Acetobacteraceae bacterium
CGCCGGGATGGTCTCGCTTCATTTCGTCAATAGCTCGGGCGGCGGCATCATGGTCGCACCTCATGGCGGCAGCGAGCGGCGGCTTTCCGCCAATCCGCTGGCGGCCGGCGCGCCGGGGCCGGATGGGCGGCCGATCGTGCTCGACATGGCGACCGGGGCCATCGCCGAAGGCTCGCTGATGCTGGCGATCGACCGGGGGGAGAGAATCGCGCCGGACCTCATTCTCGACGGGGCCGGGAGGCCGACGACCGAGCCTTCCGACTTCTATGGCAGTCAAGCCGAGGGGAACCCACCCGGGACGATCCTGCCCTTCGGCGGGCACAAGGGGTTCGGGCTTTCACTCTTCTGCGAGATCCTGGCCGGCGCCCTGAGCGGCGGCGGAAGCGGCCATCCCGCGAACCCGACCGCGGGGCGCTTCGTCAACAACATGCTGAGCATCGTGATCGCGCCCGCTGCGCTGGAGCCGGCCTCCGGCTATCTTGAGGATGTCACCCGGCTTGCCGCCTGGATCAAGAGCGCGCGGCCGAGAGAGGAAGGCAAGGATGTTCTGCTGCCCGGCGAGAATGGCGGGCGGATTCGGGACGAAAGAAAAGTGGCGGGCATTCCGCTCGACCCGGTGACCTGCCGCAAGCTCGCGGAAACGGCGCAACGATTGGATGTTCCGCTGCCGGAATTTCTTGCGGCATCGGAACTTACTGCGGAGGCGCAGGCCCGATCGTGAAGCGATGTGAAGCGGGCCGGAGACTCGTTTCCGCGCGAGAATCCTTTCCTCAGGAGTGACATCATGAACCGCCCTCTCATCGCGATCACCATGGGCGATGCTGCCGGCATCGGACCCGAGGTGATCATGAAGAGCCTCGCCCATGAGGAGATTCATGAAAGCGCGCGGCCGCTGGTGATCGGCGATGCCGGGCGGCTCGCGGCGGCGGGGAAGATCGCGGGGACCGATCTCGATGTGCGGGAAATCCCGCTCGGGGAGATCGAGAGGGCGCGCTTCGGGCCGGGGAGCGTGAACTGCATCGATCTCGGGCTGGTTCCGGCCGACCTGCCCTGGGGAAGGCTCTCGGCTACGGCGGGAGAGGCCGCGTTCCGCTATATCGAGACAGCGGCGAGGCTCGCGATGGCCAGGCGGGCCGATGCGATCTGCACCGCGCCCATCAACAAGGAGGCGCTGCACGCGGCGGGACACCGCTATCCCGGCCACACCGAGATGCTGGCCGCGCTGACGGGCGTGCCCGAGGTCTCGATGATGCTGACGGCGCCCAATCTTCGCGTCATCCACGTCACCACGCATATCGGGCTGATCGATGCGATTGCGCGGATCGAGCCCGGGCTCGTCGAGCGGACGATCGCGCGCGGGCGGATGGTGCTGGAGAATGCGGGGCTGGCGCGGCAGCGGATCGGTGTCTGCGGGATCAACCCGCATGCGGGCGAGCACGGGCTGTTCGGGCATGGCGAGGAGGAGGAGAAGATCGCCCCGGCGATTGCCGCCTGCCTGGCGAAGGGCTGGGATGTCGAGGGGCCCCTGCCCGCGGATACGCTGTTCTTTCGCGCCGGGCGGGGCGATTTCGACATGGTGGTGGCGATGTACCACGATCAGGGCCATGGGCCGATCAAGGTGCTCGGCATCGAGGCCGGGGTGAATATCACGGTCGGGCTGCCGGTGATTCGCACCTCGGTCGATCACGGCACCGCCTTCGATCTTGCCGGCACGGGGCGAGCCGACGAGCGCAGCATGATCGAGGCGATGCGCCAGGCGGTGGCGCTGGCGGGGAAGCGAAAGGTGAAGGTGTGAGGCCGCTGGCCTCGTCACACCTTGGCTGATGGCCGGTTGAGGCCGACGGCGAGGAAGCGTTCGAGCATGGCATTGACCTGATCGGCGACCTCGATCGTGTTGAAATGGCCGGCCAGAAGGGTTTTCGCGAAGACGATCTGGGGACAAGCCTTCTTCAGCCGCTCACCGATCAGCGCATTGACCATGTTCACCACGGGCACGTCCGCCGAAATATAGGCCGTCGGAATTTTGCAAGCCTCCGCTGCGGACGAGGCATCATAATTCGCAACGCAGTTGACCAGGGTCGAATAAGCGGCGTGCTGCGGGATCTTTTCACAGGGAGGAAGAATATATTTTTCAAAGATCGCCTTCCGTCGCGCCGGGTCGTCGAAATCGCAGCCGATGTCCCATGCATTGGCTCTCGACACGTCACGGTAGTTCGGCCCGCCGATTCCTTCCAGAAGACGTTTCAGGTCAGGATGGTCTTGCATGCCCGGAAGCATGGGAAGAATCGAATCGATCATCACCAGGCCCGAGGCCAGGTCCGGATAGCGCCCGCAGAGATCGAGCGCGACGACACCCCCCATGGAGTGGCCGATGACGACGGGCTTTTGCAAGCCCAACTGGCTGCATTGCCAGGCGATATCGTCCGAGAAACCCTTCATGGTGTATTCCTGCTCCGGGGCATCGCTGGCGCCGTGTCCCCGGAGATTGACGGCCACGACGCGACGGGTCTGCGAAAAATGAGCGATCTGGGGCGTGAAGATTCCGTGATCGCCGGTCCAGCCATTGATCAGGAGAAGGGGAGGATTTTGCGGGACAATCGGTCCGACATCGAAATGCGCAAGACGGACGCCGGCGCGTGCCATGAAAACCGGCTTGAGAGAAAGATCGTCAAGCATGATCCACTCCTGATTTCAGCCCCGGACATCTGGGCGTTGGTGATGCGTTGGCCAGAATCTTACGAATTGATGATCTTACGAATTGATGATCTTACGAATTGATGATCTTACGAATTGATGATCTTACGAATT
>JASHVY010000600.1 GCA_030044345.1 Acetobacteraceae bacterium
CGCCGAGAGCGCAAGCAAGGAACCCAAGGCGAGGCCATTGAAGGCCTGGGCAAGGAGAAGCGGCAGGCTCGGCATTGGGAAGCGCGCGCCGTCCCGTCTCTACGAATTGTCTTGAGCTTCAGGTATAGGAGCCGAGCTTGCAGCCCATCAGGTCGCTCACCGGATTGATCGCCTGCTCGCCGGGCACCAACGCCACGACAGTGAAGAAATCATCCTTGCTCTTCATTTGATCCGGTGTCTTGCCCAGCACCACCGGCACCGGACGGACCAACTGGTGATCCTCCGCGCGGTACCAGATCTTGCCGAGCGAGGAATCGAAGGGCTGGGACTGGGAAGCCTCCAGCGTCTTGATCACTTCCACCGGATAGAAGGTGCCGGCGCGCTCCAGAGCGAGCGCCCAGATATAGGTCTGCATGTAGGCGATGTGCGCGCACCAGCTCGGGCGGTACTTGTTCACGGCGTAGAAGCTCTCCACGAAATCCTTGGCTAGCGGGTAAGTATCCTCGAGCGTCCACCAGAAATCGAACGTGCCGTAGACGCCACCCATGATGGCCGCACCGGTCTCCTGGGCCTGGAAGGAGGAGATGTTGGGTACCACCATCTTCATCTTCTTGAGCACGCCGAACTGGTCGGCCTGCTTGGACGAAGCAACCGAATCATTGCCGAAACAGACATTGCAGAAGATCTCGGCATCGCTGTTGGCGATGTTGATGAGTGCGGAGCTGTAGTCCGCCGCTCCCACCGGCACCACCTGCTTGCTCGCGATCGTCCAGCCAAATTTCTTGGTGGCGGCGGCGAAGGAATCGAAGACCGAGAAGCCGTAGGTATAGTCGGGAACGAGATAGGCCACTTTGCGGTTCTTGCCGAATGCCTTGGCAACCACCGGCCCGAGCGCCGTCGAGGCCATGTAGGCAGAGGGCTGGGAACGGAACCCGTAGCGCTGGCAATCTTTGCCCGTCGTATCGTTGGAGCCGCTGGCGCCAACCATGTTGACGACCTTCATGCGCTGCGCCAGCTCCTCGAGCGCGATCGCGGTGGCGCTGTCCGTGCAGCCCGAGATCATGATCGCCTTGTTCTGCTCGATGAACTGAGTTTGTTCCTGAACAGCAACATTTGGCTTGAGCTCGCCATCGGCGATCTTGTAGCGAATGGTCTTGCCGAGCACGCCCTTGCCTTTGAGCCCCCATTTGGCGGGAATGTCGCCGCCTTCGTTGATCTGGGCGATCGCGAGCTGGTAGCCAAGCGAAAGATCCTTGCCGTCCGCCGAGTAGGCACCGGTGAGCGGCGGGGTAAGGCCGATGAAGCAGGTATCTCCGGAGACACCGGCGGGATAGGTCCCGAGTGCGGGATAGTCCGCCGCGCGGGCGGGAAAGGGCGAGAGGAGCGGCAGGGTAAGCCCGCTGCCTGCGGCGAGGCCCGCTGCGAGGATGGAGCGTCGGCCGAGCTTGGATTCGCCTGGATGGGTCCCCGGATGGGTCATCGTCGCCTCCCTGAGATTTGCGCCTGCAATTTTCATAACGCGCTGTCTGGCGTTACACCACAGGTGAGGCGGTGCTGGCAATCAGTTGGGCCAGCGTGCGGGATGCGCGCCGAGCGTCATGGCAGGCCGGTCATGGCGGAGCGGGCTTGCCGGGATTTCCGCAGCCGGGCGCACGACGGTCAAACGGCCAAAGCCCGAATCCGTCTCCTCGAGCCGATCGGCGATATCGGAGAAGGCGGGGTCCGGGCAGGCGAATCCATCCCTCACACGGCCGAGTGAACGGAGCCAGAGCCCTGTGCGCGCGAGCGAGACGCGCACGCGGAACAGGCCGCCCTCGCTGGCGCGGCGGAGCAGGGCGGCGATGATTCCGAAGGCGAGCAAGTGCCCCGAGGCGTGATCAAGCGCTTGCGCAGGCAAGGGTTTTGGCGTCGCTTCGCCGGCCGCTTCCGCCTCGGCTTGGTTGAAGCCGCTCGCCGTCTGCACCAGGCTGTCGAAGCCGCGCCGTCCCGCCCAAGGGCCCCCGAATCCGTAGGCAGAGAGTGTTGCATGAATGAGCCCTGGGCGAAGCCGCGCCACCTCCTCAGCACTGAATCCATAGTGATCGAGCGCCCCCGGCCGGTAGGATTGCAGGAACACGTCCGCCGACCGTACGAGCTCCCGAAGGGTTTTGCGCGCTTTCTCCTCGCGAAGATCGAGAAAGGCGGAGAGTTTTCCCCGCCCGGTATCGATCACCAGCGGTGCCATCTGAGGCAAATGGGGCGCGCTGATCGCAAGCACGTCCGCGCCATGGGCAGCAAGCACCCGCCCGGCGACGGGGCCTGCGATCACCCGGGTCAAATCGAGCACGCGCAGGCCGGCGAGCGGCCGCGCCGCCAGAAGCAGAGGCATTGCCGGTGCATCGCCGACGCGCGTCAGCGAGACGAGCGGTTGGCGGGTGAGCGCCGTGCCTTCGGGGCTCGCATCCCAGGCATCGAAGGAACGAAGCCGGGCGACCGCGAGGCCCGCTTTGGTCGCTTCCCGGTCGAAGATTTCCGCTTCCCAGCCAGCGAGCGCGCGCGCCACCGCTTCCCGCTCGTGCGCGCAGCCGAGCAGGCGAAGAACACCATCGCGATGATGCGGGAAATTCGTATGCAGCCGGACCCAGCCATCTTTCGTACGATAAAGACCGGCAATCGCATCCCAGAGATCGGGCGGCACTGCCCCATTCACGCGGAGATAGCGTTCGGAGCGGAATTCGATCGCCGCATCGCGCAACGCCACACGCACCTCGGGCACTGGGCCGCCGCGCCGCGCGAGCATCAACGATGCCGCAAGCGCCTCTGCCCCGATGCTCACCGCCGCCGCGGTGCCGATCGCGAAGGACGACGGCAGCACCGGATCACTGCCGTGGAAGGTGATCCCTCCCAGCGCTGCTTCAGGAAGTCCGGCCTCGCGCCAAATTTCCGCGAGCGCCGCCTCAGGTGTCACACACGCATCTCCACACAGACCGGCACATGATCGGAGGCAAGCGCCCAGTCGCGCGCATCCTTGAGCACGGTCTGCCGCTCGAGCGTGCCCGTCAGATCGTCGGAGACCCAGATATGATCGAGGCGCCGTCCGCGATCGGAGGCGCGCCAATCGCGATTGCGGTAGGACCACCAGGTGAAGAGTTTTTCGTCCAAGGGGACGAAATGCCGCACGGCATCGGTGAATCCGGTCTTGCACCAGGCGGTCAGCGCCTCGGTCTCCACCGGCGTATGGCTCACCACGTCGAGAAGCTGGCGATGACTCCAGACATCGTTCTCGAGTGGCGCGATATTGAGATCCCCCACCACGATCGTCCGCGCGGGCGTGCCGCCATCTGCAAAATGCTTCCGCGCCTCGGCCACGAAGGCGAGCTTGTGCGCGAATTTCGGATTCTGATCCGGGTCGGGGATGTCGCCGCCAGCCGGCACATAGAAATTATGCAGCTCGACAGGCCCGCCGGGCAGATCGAGCCGCACGGCGAGATGGCGGCAATCGCCCTTGCCGCACCAATCGGGCGAGTCTTTAACCAATTCGAACGGGATGCGTGAGAGAATGGCAACGCCATTGTAGCTCTTCATCCCGCGCCGGGCGAAGTGCGGCAGGCCGACTTCCGCGGGCAGTTGGTCGGGAAAAAGCTCGTCCGGAACCTTCGTTTCCTGAAGGCAAAGAATATCCGGCTCGAGCGCGTCGGTGAGGGCGGTGAGCCGGTCGCGGCGCAGGCGCAGCGAATTGATGTTCCAGGTCGCGATCCTGAGCGGCCGATGTGGCTCGCTCCGCCCGCCACGCGCCATCAGACGATGCGGGTGCGGACACTGCCGACCCCCTCGACCTCGCCCTCCAGCACATCCCCGCGCGCGACAGCAGCCACACCCGCGGGCGTGCCGGTGAAGATGAGGTCACCCGGGGCGAGCCGCACCAGCGACGAGAGATGGGCGATGATCTCGGGCAGGCTCCAGATCATCTGCGAAAGATCTCCCTGTTGGCGCACTGTACCGTTGACGCGGAGCACGATCCCTCCGCGCGCCGGATGGCCGATCTTCTCGGCTGCCACGAGCGTGCCGATCGGCGCCGCATGGTCGAATCCTTTGCCCATGTCCCAGGGCTTCCCCTCTTTCTTCGCCTGGCCTTGCAGATCGCGCCTGGTCATGTCGAGGCCTGCGCCATAACCCCAGACATGGGTGAGCGCATCTTTCTCGGGGATATCCGCCCCGCCGGAGCCGATTGCGGCCACCAGCTCCATCTCGTGATGCAGGTCCTTCGTCATCGGCGGATAGGGCATGTCCGCCCCATCCAGCACCAGCGCATCGGCCGGCTTCATGAAAAAGAACGGTGGCTCGCGGTCCGGATCTCCACCCATTTCGCGGGTGTGCTCGGCGTAATTGCGCCCGACGCAGAAGACCCGCCGCACCGGGAATGAGCCACCCCCGGCCACCGGCACCGCCACCACGGCAGGCGGTGCGATCACATATTTGTATTCGGCCATGGCGGCTCAATCCCTGATGCGAAAACCAGCACCTGAGCCGCACGCCACCGCCCCGTCAAGGGGCTAGGCCGCCGCATTGCGAACGGGCAAAACCCAGGATAGTTCCAGGAACTTGAGTAGAGCAACGAGGACGTTATGGCTGAATCACGAAAAACACACATGCTTTCAAAATTTCTTCCAACTCTCACGATTGCATTGCTTGCCCTTTCCTCTGGACTCGCTCTCGCCGCCAAGACGATCTCGCTATCCGGGATTCAGCATTTCTCCACCCTTGCCGACGCACAGAAAACCTGTGGCACGGATACGGTGGTGTGGGCGAACATGCACGCCAACGTCTATCACCTCTCCGGCTCGCGCTGGTTCGGCAAGACGAAGAAAGGCGCCTATTTCTGCGAGAAAATTGTCACCAAGGTGGGGCTCCACGCTTCCAAGTATTGAAGGCCAGGCTTTCTTCGGCCCTCTGACACACGCCCTCTGGCATATGGTTGAGCGGTCCCGCGCCAGCGCCGAGGGCGGGGGCGGTGGCGATCGCTGCCTGGAGATAGGCTCGGGCCCGGCGCACAGCGTCGAGGAGTGGCATGCCTTGCGCAAGGCCCGTGGCGATGGCGCTCGCGAGGGTGCAGCCCGTGCCGTGGCGCGGCGGTCCTGGAATGCGTGGCTGCTCGAAGACGCTGATCGCGCCGTCCTCTACAAGGATATCCACCACTGTATCGCCCGGCAGGTGGCCGCCTTTGACCAGCACCGCGCGCGCGCTGATGGCGAGCGCTGCGCGCTCCATCGAAGCGCGGTCGCGGATCGGAAATCCGGCGAGGATCTCGGCCTCCGGCAAGTTTGGCGTGACGAGCGTGGCAAGCGGGAAGAGCTCCGCGCGAAGCGCCTCGATCGCGTCTTC
>JASHVY010000601.1 GCA_030044345.1 Acetobacteraceae bacterium
GTTCGGGTTCTTCATGCCGACGAGGTGATAGCCGCAATCGACGTGATGCACCTCCCCGGTCACACCGGAGGAAAGATCGGAGAGGAGATAGAGCGCGGCGCCACCCACCTCCTCGATCGTCACGTTGCGTTCGAGCGGGCTGTTGAGTTGGTTCCAGCGCAGGATATAGCGGAAATCGCCGATCCCTGAGGCGGCGAGCGTCTTGATCGGGCCGGCGCTGATCGCATTGACGCGGATCCCCACGCCGCCGAGATCCGCCGCGAGATAGCGGACGGACGCTTCCAGCGCCGCCTTCGCCACTCCCATGACGTTGTAATGCGGCATCACGCGTTCGGCTCCGAGATAGGTGAGGGTGAGCAGGGCGCCGCCCGGCCGCATCATCGGCACGGCCTCCTGGGCGAGGGCGACGAACGAGTAGCAGGAAATATCGAGCGCCTGCAGAAAAGCCTCGCGCGGCGTATCGAGATAGCGGCCGCGGAGATAGGCCTTGTCGGCGAAGCCGACCGCATGGACCAGGAAATCGAGCCCGCTCCAATGGCTCCGCAGCGTCTCGAACGTCGCGGCAATCGTCCCCGGCTCGGCGACATCGCAGGGCAGGGTGATATGCGATCCGAGACTTTCGGCGAGCGGCCGCACCCGCCGTCCGAGCGCCTCGCCTTGATAGGTGAAGGCGAGCTCGGCGCCCTGGGCGGCGCAGGCGGCGGCAATGCCCCAGGCGAGCGAGCGCTCATTCGCAAGGCCGAGGATCAGGCCGCGCCTTCCGGCGAGCAGCGTGCCTTTGACGGGGCTGGTGGTGGCTCCTTCAAGCATGATTTGTCCTTGTGGCGGCGCCTGGGAGAAAGGCGCCGAAGTTTAACCCTCTCGAGTGGCACGTCCCGGCCCGACCCGGCAAGGGGGAAGGCGATTTCCGCGCACCACAATCGGCTCTCGCGCGGGATGGGATCGCTCACGCTCACCCATCCCGCTCTCGGTTATTGTTTCCTCGCGTGATTCAGACCTCCGGTGATTTCACCTCCGGTCATCACGCTCTATTCCTTGCCTTCCATCGAGGGAGAAATCGGGCCATGGCCGAGATCGGGATCGAGACGGGAGCCGGACACGTGGCGAACGAGGCCCCCTTCGGCCTGTTCGGAGAATGGTTCGCCGCGGCCGAGGCAGCCGAGCCCGACAACCCCAATGCGATGACGCTCGCCACCGCGACGCCGGACGGCGTGCCCTCGGCCCGCATCGTCCTGCTCAAGGGTTGGGACGAACGCGGCTTCGTCTTCTACACCAACTTCGAAAGCCGCAAGGGGACGGAGCTGGCCGCCAATCCACGAGCGGCCCTGCTCTTCTACTGGAAGTCGCTTTCCCGCCAGATCCGGATCGAGGGCGGCACCGCGCCGGTCGCCGGAGCGGAGGCGGACGAGTATTACGGCTCGCGCCCACGTCTCTCCCGCATCGGCGCCTGGGCCTCGGACCAGTCCCGGCCGCTTGCCACCCGGGCGGAACTTGAAGCGCGGGTCGCTTCGTTCGAGGCCCGCTACCCGGGCGAGGCGGTGCCCCGCCCGCCCTTCTGGTCGGGCTTCCGGCTGACGCCCGTACGGTTCGAGTTCTGGCAGGAGCGCCCCTTCCGGCTGCACGAGCGCAGGGTTTTCACCCGCGCCGGCGCAGGCTGGCAAACCGGCATGCTTTATCCCTGACTTATTATCTCTGGATCTCGCGACGGGGCGGCATCGGTGGCGATTCCGACGGCGCAGCGTGAGGCGGCGGCGTTTCTCTGCCGGCTCGCAGGCTCCCCTCCGGTGGAAACTCATATCTCCGCCGTTTTTCTTGGCCGCGATACCGCCTGGAAACTGAAGAAGGCGGTGGCCTTTTCCTATCTCGACTTCACCACGCTCGCCGCCCGGCACCATTTCCTTCTGCGTGAGCTTGCGCTGAATGGTCCGGCGGCCCCCGGTCTCTATCGCGATGTCGTGGCGCTGACGCGCCGCCCGGATGGCAGCCCCGCGCTCGATGAGCCGGGCGAGCCGGTCGAATGGGTGCTGCGCATGGCGCGCGTCCCGGCGGAAGACTTTCTCGATAGCATCGCCGATTCGGGCCACCTCACGCCCCGCCTCGCCCGCGCGCTCGGCCGCGCCGTCGCCCGCTACCATGCGGGCCTCGCGCCCCTCTCCGGCATCGATCATCCGGCCTCGCTCTACAGCCTCGCCGCCGAGATTCGCATCTCGGCGCTCGCGGCAGGGCTTCCCGAGACCGAGACCCTGGCCTGGGAAGCCTCGCTGCTGGCAGCGCTCAAAGTTCGGGAAGGCTGGCTCATCAGGCGCGCGGAACAGGGTTTCGTCCGCCGGGCCCATGGCGATCTCCATCTCGGCAATCTCTGCCTCTGGCGGGGCGAGCCGGTGCCCTTCGACGCGCTCGAGTTCGATGAGCGGCTGGCGAGCATCGATCTCGGTTTCGATCTCGCCTTTCTGCTGATGGACCTCGAGTTACGGGGCGACCGGGCGAGCGCCAATCTCGTGCTCAACAGCTATCTCGCCGGGAGCGGCGATTTCGGGCTGGTCGGCGGGCTGCCGCCCTTTCTCTCTCTGCGGGCCATGGTGCGCGCCCATGTCCAGGCGTCCCGCGGCCTGGATGCGGAGGCAGGGCGTTTTCTCGCCGCCGCATCCGGCTTCCTTCGCCCTGCGCCGCCAGTGCTGATCGCGGTCGGGGGCCTGCCCGGCAGCGGCAAATCCACGCTCGCCCATGGTCTCGCGCCGCGGATCGGCGCCGCACCTGGCGCGCTGGTGGTGTCGAGCGACGTGCTGCGCAAGCGCCGGCACGGCGTCAGCCCCGAAACAAGGCTGCCGGACTCGGCCTATACGCCCGAGGAGAATCGGGCCGTGCACGCTTCCCTCATGGCCGGCGCCGCCGAGGTGGCGAGCCTCGGCCACAGTGTGATTGCCGATGCGACCTTCCTTGACCCGGTGCACCGGACAGCCATCGAGGCCGTCGCGGCCTCGGCCGGCGTTCCGTTTCTCGGTCTCTGGCTGGAGGCGCCGCTCACCCTTCTCGAAAACCGCGTGGCTGCGCGCGGAGCCGCCTCGGAGCCCGATCCCTCCGACGCCACGCAGGCGGTTCTCCGCCGGGCGGCGGCCTCGCTCGCGGCGACGGACGCGCCGGCCCCGTCCGGGGGGTGGCCCCGGGGATGGCATCGGCTGGATGCGGCCGAACCGTCCGGGGCGACGCTCACGGCCGCGCTCTTGCTTGCCCGGGGGCTTGCCCAGGATCTTCCCCAGGGGCTTGCCAATCCGGGGGCCGAACCGTGTTAAGCTTCTGATCGGGGCTTGATGTCATCCATCACCGGACCGAGTGAGGGAGCGATGGCGATTCGCAAGATCCTGCTGCCGATCTCCAGCGCCGCCGCTGGAGAGTCGGCTCTGGCCACCGCGTTCGTGGCCGCCAAAATCTGGGGCGCGCACGTGGCGGCGCTGCACGTCCATGTCGATGCGCGCGATGTGGCCCCTCTGGCCGGAGAGGGCCTTTCCGGCGCGATGATCGAGGAGATGATGGCGGCAACCGAGAAGGAGAGCAGCGAGCGCGCCACGACGATCCGCAGCCTCTTCGATCGCGCGCTCGCGGAGTACGGGATCAAGCTCGCCGAGCCCCGGAGCACCGAGCCCCGGAGCGCCGAGCGGGTGGCAACCGCGAGTTTCACCATGGCCACCGGCCGCGAGGAGGAGCTGGTGGCCCAGCAGGCACGCCTGGCCGACGTGACCGTCGTCGCTCGCCCCGAGGTCGAGGGCGAAACCGCCTCGGCGGATGCATTGCATGCCGTGCTGTTCGATTCGGGCCGCCCGGTGTTGCTTGCGCCCCCCGAGCCGCCCGCCGTCATCGGCCGGCGCATCTGCCTGGCCTGGAACGGCACCGCCGAAGCCGCCTCGGCCGTCACCGCCGCTCTCCCCTGGCTCCAGGAGGCCGAGGCCGTCGCCATTCTTTCCGCCGAGGGCTATCAGCGCCGCGGTCCGTCCGCGCAGGAGCTGGCGCCCTATCTCGCCCTGCATGGTGTCATCGCTCAGATCCGGATGTTCGGCCCGGTGGATGGCGTGGTGGGTGCGGGCCTGCTGGCGGCGGCGGCGGCCTTCGAGGCCGACTTTCTGGCCATGGGCGCCTATTCGCACTCCCGTCTTCGCCAGCTCATTCTCGGCGGCGTGACCCGGCACGTGCTCGAGCACGGACGGCTGCCGATCCTGATGAATCGGTGAATGAATCGCTGATCCGGGCTTTGCCTCGGGCGACGACGAAACCAGGCTTTACGGAGAGGAACGCCCGCACGCCGCCTGGGCAGCCAGGACGCGGGCCATCTCGCTCAGCGCCTCCTGATGCCGCTCATTGTTGATCGCCGAAAAGTTGCGGGCGAGCTCCAGCACCCGCCGCTGACCCGCGGTCAGGGTCGGGGCCGCTCCCTCTTCGCCAAGACCCTCGAAGAACCATGAGATCGGCACATGCAGGACCTGCGCGATCTCGAACAGCCGGCCGGCCGAGATCCGGTTGAGCCCACGTTCATATTTATGCGCCTGCTGATAGGTGACGCCGATCAGCCTTGCCAGTTGCTGCTGGGAAAGCCCGAGCATCAGCCGCCGTTCGCGGATGCGGGCGCCGACATGACGGTCCGCCGCGACCGCCCGGCTTTGCGGCCGACCGCGACGCCGCGGGGCGGTGGCCTCTCGTCCGGGCGGGGACGAGCCGGCAGCGATATGAGGCTGCTCTTCCGGGCCTTCGACCACCCAACACTCTCCGTCCGTAATTATTCCAAAAAATCTCTTACCCACGCCTCCATACCGGACAGTGGGTCCAAGTGTCATCCATAATATGGCCGAAAAATTGATGGATGTCTTATAATTTAGTCAACCCCAAGCCAATCTTAACCATAAATTGGCATTCCGAGGCCCCAGCAAGAGGTTACGTTTCCGGGACAAATCCCCACCAGGACAAATCCCGGTCAGGACAAATCTCAGTGAGGTCCGGTTTCCTCCTCGCGGGGTTTGGCCCCGGCCTTGGCACGCACGGCGCGGGCCTCGGCGAGCTGCTGGCGCAGGCTCGCCACCTCGGCGCGCAGGGCTTCGATCTCCTCCTCCGCCTGGTCCGGCGCACGGGACGCGGGCGGCAGCTCGCTGCCCGGCGGGCGGTAGAACGGGGTGAAGAGGGTCATGGCCCGCTCCATCTGCCGGCCCATTTCCTCCATGTTGAAAGGAAAGAGATTTCCCATCGTCTGCTGCATCGCCTTGCGCATCTCCTGCTGCTGGCGGGCAAAGCTCGCCATGGCCTGCTCGAGATAGCGCGGCACCAGGTTTTGCAGGGAATCGCCATAGAAGGCGATGAGCTGGCGCAGGAAGCTCGTGGGCAGCAGCGCGCGGCCCTTGTTCTCTTCCTCGACGATGATCTGGGTCAGCACGCCGCGCGTGATGTCTTCCCCGGTCTTCGCGTCATAGACCACGAAGTCCCGCCCGGCACGCACCATCTCGGCCAGGGTGTCGAGCGTGATGTAGCTGGAGCTCTCCGTATTGTAGAGCCGCCGGTTGGCGTATTTCTTGACGACCACCGGCGGCTCGCGGGGGGCGTCGGCTGCAGGCGCCTCGTTCTCGTGGATTTGCGACATGGCTTGTCCGTCCTCGACCCTGGCCGGATGGTAGAGCCGATCCCTGTCGCATGGGAATGCGAGAAAGCTTGCGCACAGAAGCGCGGGGACGCGCGCGAATTGTTCCGTGCCCAGGCGCTTGCGTCTATGGTCCGCCCGCGCCGCCACCCGGAGCGGCGCGGGAGGCTAAAGCCCCTAGCCCCCCGCGGAGTTCGCTCGCAGCTCCAGGGGCCTGATATTTCCGCGACCGGGTGCCGGGAGGAAGGATGAGGGATGACCGAGGCGCCGGGACCGGACGCATCGCCGCCCGCGCCAGCCGAGATCGAGGCCTTGGCGCGCGACTGGATCACGCTCTGGCAGAGCGAGCTCGCCGCCCTCGGCTCCGACCGCGAGGCGCAGGAGAGCTGGATTCGCCTGCTTTCGCTCTGGGCCGGGGCGGCGAACGCTCTGCTCGGCGCGCTGCCGGCGGCCCGCGTTCCCGAACCGCCGCGTGAGCATCTCGACCCCAGGGCCGGGACCGCTCCGCCGGCAGGGGCCGCGGCCCCTGCTGCTGCATCTTTTTCTGGCGATGCTGCGCTCGAGCGCCTCGATCGCCGCCTCGCCCGCCTCGAAGAACGGCTGGCCGCGATCGAGCGCCGGCTTCCAGGCGGGGACGGAGCGGCTCAGGAAAGCGCTCGGCCTCGCCGGCGGTCCGGCCGAGCAGGCATTCCGTCGGGCGGTCCTGGCTGAGGCGCTCCGGCAGGACCGGGAGCTGATCGCCGGGATCGCCGCCTATCGCCGCCACCTCTATCAACGCACGCTGCGCGATCCACCCGTGCTCTGGCAGGAAGGCGATACGCGCCTGCTCGATTACGGAACCGGGCGGCGCAACGCCCCTTCGGTGCTCTTCGTGCCGAGCCTGGTCAACCGCGCCTATGTGCTCGACCTCTCCGAGGAGAGCTCGATGCTGCGCTGGCTCGCCGCTTCCGGCCTCCGGCCGATGTTGCTCGACTGGGGCTGGCCGGGCGAGGCCGAACGCAGCTTCACCCTCACCGACTATATTGCCGGCCGGCTTGAACGGGCGTTCGCCGCCCTGCCGCGCCGCTTCGTGCTCGTCGGCTATTGCATGGGGGGCCTGCTCGCGCTCGCCGCCTCCCTCCGCCGCCCGGAGCGGATCCGCGCGCTCGCCCTGCTCGCCACACCGTGGGACTTCCATGCCGCCGGCGCCGGGCAGGCCATGATGCTCGCGCGCACCCTGCCGCTCTTCGAACCTCTCTTCACCTTCAGCGGGAGCCTGCCGACCGATTGCCTGCAAATGCTGTTCGCAGGCCTCGATCCCTTCGGGATCGCCGCCAAATACCGCTCCTTCGCCCGCCTCGATCCGGCGAGCGCGCGGGCGCGGCTCTTCGTCGCCCTCGAAGACTGGCTGAA
>JASHVY010000602.1 GCA_030044345.1 Acetobacteraceae bacterium
CATGGACGAAGATGCGCGGTTCAGGAGAGCGCGGGCAGATCGAGGCGCAGGCTCGATGGGAAGACGAAGCTCGTGTCCTGCCCTCGAAGTTCGTCGCCTTTCGCGACGAACGGAGAGGATAAGCAGGCCACGGAAAACAATAGAGCAAGTGTCCCGATTCCGCCTGCATTCCAATCCGACGGACCTCGGAATCGGGACAGTAGCGATCATGCCCTTACCTGCCTTCCTCCACCGCCTGCAGCGTCGGCAGGATCGGCCTGATCCGGGAGCCGGCTTCTTCCAATGACACCATGACCCAGCGCGGCGGCCCGTTTCATCGGCCGTCTCCCTCTATTGGCGCCGGCATCGAGCAATCTCCGGTATGCGACGAATCCCCCTTCGTGCCGGCGGGCCTGATCGGTCTTGCGCTGCTGCTGGCCGCTTTGTTCCTGATCGCGAACGCCTGCTATCTCGCGGGGCAGGCGGTTTGCGGCAGTCTTGGCGCCCCACTGATCCCGTAACGAATTCCTGACGGGATTCCTAAATAAATTCCTATTGGGCGAGATATCCGCCATCCACGGGCAATACTGCACCCGTGATGAATGATGCCTCATCGGAGGCCAGAAACAGGATCGCGTTGGCGACTTCCTCTGGACGGCCGATACGGCCGATCGGATGCAGCTTCACCACCTTGTCGATGCCCTCCTTCTCCATCCTGGCCACGGCCGGCGTGGCGATCGTCCCCGGCGCCACCGCGTTGACCCGCACGCCCTTCGAGATGAGGTCGATCGCCAAATGCCTGGTCAGGCCGGAGGCGATGAATTTCGAAGGCCCATACACGGCCTGCCCTGGCTGTCCGGCGAAAGCGGAAATGGAGGAGAGGCAGACGATCGCGCCCTTGCCGCGCTTCGCCATCACCGCGGCGGCATATTTGCAGCAGAGGAACATGCCGCGCCCGTTCGTCGCCATGGTCCGGTCCCAGAGATCGGCCGTCGCGCTCTCGAGCGTGGCCTCGGGAATGACGCCGGCATTGGCAACCAGGATATCGATGCCGCCGAAAGCCCGAACGGCTTCATCCATGAGACGGCGGACATCCGCTTCCTGCGACACATCGCCGGGAACGAAGTGCGCCTTTGCTCCCTTTCCGGTCAGCTCGGTTGCGAATTTTTCCAAGGCGCCGGCTTCGCGATCGTTCAGGACGACCGACGCACCCTCGGCAGCGAAACGCTCCGCCGTCGCCCTGCCGATGCCGCTCGCAGCCCCGGTGACGACGGCGATCTTGCCGGCGAGGCGGCCGCTCGATGTTGGCCCGTTCGATATTGGCCCGTTCGATATTGGATTGACAGCCATGATCCCCTCCCTTGATCGCCGGTCCGGACGACATGCAAGAAATGGTACCTGCCTCGACCGAACAGGTCGAGCATCGCCGCCGCGGCGGTCGCGAAAGGAAAATCTGGCATGGAAATCTCGCTCGCAGGCCGCGTCGCGCTCGTCACCGGCGGCAGCCGGGGGCTCGGGCTCGCGGCGGCAACCGAGTTCGCCGCTTCCGGCGCGGATGTCGTCATTCTCGCCCGCCGCCCGGACATGCTTGCAAAGGCGAAGGAAGAGATCGCCCGCACCGCCAAAGGCCGCGTCGCCGCCTTCCCCTGCGATGTCTCGCGCGCGACCGATCTTGCTCAGGCGCACGGAGCCGTCATGGCGGAATTCGGCCGCGTGGACATCCTTCTCAACAATGCCGGCACCGCGCGCCATGGCACCTTCGAGGACATCACGGATGCGATCTGGCAGGAGGATCTCGACCTGAAGCTCTTCGCCGCGATCCGGCTCACCCGGCTCGTCTGGCCGGGAATGAAGGAGCGGCGCTGGGGCCGCGTGATCAATGTGCTCAATACGGGCGCGAAAGCCCCGGCCGCCGGCGGCGCGCCGACCGCCGTCTCGCGCGCGGCCGGCATGGCGCTCACGAAAATCCTCGCCGGTGAAGGCGCGCCCCACAACGTGCTCGTCAACGCCATCCTCATCGGGCTCATCGTCAGCGAGCAATGGGAGCGAAGGCACGCAAACGAAGGCAGCAACACGAGTTTCGCCGAGTTCGTCGCCCGCTTAGGCGAATCCGTGCCGCTCAAGCGCATGGGGCGCGCGGAGGAATTCGCGAGCCTCGCCTGCTTCCTCGCCTCCGATGCCGCGTCCTACATCACCGGCACCGCGATCAATCTCGATGGCGGCCGCTCGCCCGTGGTGTGACCCGCCCGCTCAAGCCACGCGCGCGGCCGGAGCACTCGGCGGCGCAAGAAGCGGCCGGCGCGCCCGTGTGCCCATCGCCTCCTCGAGCCGGTGCGCGAGGCGCAGCACCAGCGCCTCGCTCCAGGCCGGCCCCATGATCTGCACCCCGAGCGGCAGCCCCTGGACCGAGAAGCCCGCGCAGATCACCGCCGCCGGAATCGCGGCCACATTGGCGGGTGTGGTGAGGAAGGGGATCGCGAACCCCTCGTCCGGCCGCTGATCGCGCAGCAAGGGTGCCGGCCCGGGCGCGGCCGCCGAGATCAGGAGATCGAAGCGGGTGAAGGCGCGCGCGGTCGCGGCGATCAGGTCCGTCCGCCTCCGCTGCGCGGCAAGATAGTCCGCCGCGCGGATCAGCCCGCCCGCCAGCACCCGCACCCGGAAGGTGCGCGAATATTCCGAGAGGCGGGTCTGCAAATTCGCCTCGTGCAAGGCATAGGCCTCAGCCGAGAGAATGACGCGGCCAACCGCGTTGTATTCCTGCACCGCGGGCAGGCTCGCCTCCTCCACCCTACAGCCGAGCTCCGCAAGACGCCGCGCCGCTGCTGCGATTGTCTGGAGCATCTCCGCGCTCGCCGGCACGTCCCGCTCATGGAAATGACGGAGCAGCCCGATCCTGAGACCCTTCACCGGCAGGCCGAGCGCCCGCGCATAGGATTCCTTCGGCACCGCAACGGAGGCCGGATCGGCCGAATCGTGCCCGGCGAGCGCATCGAGCAAAATCGCGCAATCCTCCGCCGTCCAGGCCATCGGGCCCGCCGTATCGAAGCTCGGCGAGAGCGGAATCACCCCGCGCCGCGAGACGAGCCCGGGTGTGGGCTTGAGTCCGGCGAT
>JASHVY010000603.1 GCA_030044345.1 Acetobacteraceae bacterium
CCACCACAGCGCATTCTCAAGCGAGCTCCAAGACATCCCCAACAAACGTGGTTGCCGTGAAGCGTCGGTCACCCCACCGATGTTCCGAGCGGCGGCACTCAATGAGCGCCTCATAGAATCGAGTCCGGTCGGGAGTAACGGAATGTTGGAGAAGCTTCATCGGCAAATTCGAATCATCGTGATTTCATTGAACGGCTTGCTTGCTTCGGCAATCCTGACGAGCGCTGTCTCGCAGACGACTCCCCCAATGACGTTTCAGCTCGTCCACGACCCAAGCCGCCTACTTTCCGGGTACGACATCTTTGCCCAGGGCCAAATAATGCCTGACACGCCGGATGTTTTCACGGCATTCCTGCGCAAGAATTCGAACCTTATCAACTCCGCCTCGACAGTCTATTTTAACTCTGGCGGTGGTACACTGTTCGTTCAAGGACCGCTCGACGAACAGGTGCATGTGGGAGGACTCGGGCTGGGTGAAGCGATCCGCACGGCTGGCCTTCAGACGGAAGTCGCCGTCCCGCCCGGCTTTACGGGTTCGCGTGCCGAATGCGACAGCGCTTGCACATTCGCGTTTATCGGCGGGATTTCTCGCCGCGTTGCGGCCGGATCACGGTTTGGAGTGCACCGTTTCGAATCAGAAGCTCCAACCGCGGACGTACAGGCACTTCAGCAGTTGGAGGGCGTTCTCGTCGACTACATCGGCAGGATGGGGGTGTCGCACGATATGTTCACGCTGATGACCAAGGCTCCACCACAGGGAATCTATTACGTCGATCAAGAGACCATGCAGAAGTTGAGAATAACGACGCCGGAGCAAGTCATTGCGCAAATGACCTATCAGAATAACCGGCCGGTTCTGGTGATGCAGGACACTCAAGGATCGGTCGAATTCGGCCGGATGGATTTTTACTGTGCGTCCGGCCGACTGATGGCGCACGGCTATTTCGATTTTGGCGGAAACAATGGCAGCGCGGCTCCTGGAGTGCCGCAACCTACCGACGCGACGGTTTCATGGTCCGTCAGTACCAACAATCCGTACACAAACCATCAGATCAAGGTTCCGCCCGAAGACTGGTCGTATCTCGGCCAGGATGGAGGAAAGCAGCTTATAGAGGTCTATGTTCCACCGGGATTGGCCAGCGTGATGACGCACGCTTCGTCGATTTGGCTGACCGTCGATTTTTCCAGCGGCCGACGCTACGAGGACATTCTGGGGCTAGGGTTGACCGACATCGGCGATGCCGGACGGGCGCTGCTTGCCACGCTTGCCAGGTCGTGCTGAAACTTGGCAGCCGCTCCAGCGAGGTGATCGGCAATCGCGATGCGTCTGAATCACGCTCTCGCCAGATGCTGCCGCTGCCAGCGATAAGCGAGACGGAGAACGTCTCGATATGACGAGAGGCTTATCCACACACGTCATGCGCGATATTTCAACAGCCCCGGGTGGTTTGCCAGCCGGCGGCTTCCCGCTTTACATTACGGATCCCCCGAACAGGTCAGTACGGAGGCAAGCGTGCCGCCCACTCTATCGCAGCCGGTCGTAGCGAAGCTCACGCGCGCTGCTATTTTTCTCGTCGTGACCGTGAACTCCGGACCGGAACACGAAGCCGCCGTGCGGGCCTTCTGCGGTGATCTGGCCGCGCTTCTGCGCGCGGTGGGCTTCCGCGACCTTGAGGGTCGGCTGTCATGTGTCATGGGGTTTGGCTCCGACGCATGGGACCGGCTCTTCGGAGCGCCAAAGCCGAAGGACCTGCACCCGTTCCGTGAAATCCGTGGCCGGCATCACGCCGTCGCAACGCCGGGGGACATCATCTTTCATATCCGCTCCGCGCGCATGGATTTGTGCTTCGAGTTGGCGACACAGATCATGTCACGGCTTGGCGAGGCGGTCTCCACAGTGGACGAAGTGCATGGCTTCAACTATTTTGATGATCGCGATCTGATCGGTTTCGTCGATGGGACGGAGAATCCAGTGGGACAGGCCGCCATCGACGCAACCATCATCGGCGAGGAGGACCCGCCCTTTGCGGGCGGGAGCTATGTGATCGTGCAGAAGTACCTTCATGACCTGAAGGGATGGAACAGGCTGCCGACTGAGGAACAAGAAAGAATTATCGGTAGAACCAAATTGTCCGACATCGAACTGGATGACGCCGTTAAACCAAGCTCGGCACACAATGTTTTGACAACGATTATAGAAGATGGAACGCCGCTGGAAATCGTGCGCGACAACATGCCCTTCGGGGACATAGGAAAAGAGGAATTCGGCACCTATTTCATCGGCTATGCCCGGTCCCCGCACAGGATCGAGAAGATGCTCGTGAATATGTTCGTCGGTCAGCCACCCGGCAACTACGACCGGTTGCTGGATTACAGCCGTGCCGTTACCGGAACGCTGTTTTTTGTGCCTTCAGCAACGTTTCTGGAAAACGAGGCAACCGAAACAGCAGCTCCATCGACTGCCGATCCGGCCTCGAACAGGCGCGAGGCTGAGAATAAGGCCAAATCGCGATCGTCTCCTCCCGAAGGTTCACTTGGTATTGGTTCTCTGAAAAAAGAGGCGGGATATGAATAATCTCCATCGGGAACTTGCCCCTATCTCCGAGACGGCTTGGGCTCAAATCGAAGAGGAGGCCTCTCGCACGCTCAAGCGCCACTTGGCGGCGCGACGGATCGTGGACGTGCAGGGCCCGAAGGGCCCCGAATTCTCGGCTGTCGGCACCGGTCATCTCCGCCAGATCCAAGCCCCGGGCGAGGGAATCCAAGCTGCGCAACGCGAGGTGAAGGCGCTCGTAGAATTGCGTGTTCCGTTCGAACTCACACGCCAGGCAATCGACGATGTAGAGCGCGGCGCAACGGATTCAGACTGGACGCCGCTGAAGGACGCGGCGCGCAAGATCGCCTTCGGCGAAGATCGCGCTGTTTTCGATGGGTACGCCGCCGCCGGGATCCAGGGCATCCGTCAAGGCACCAGCAACCCGGTCTTGCGGCTTACTTCCGATGTCCGTGGTTACCTCGCTGTGGTAGCGCAGGCAGTCAGCCAATTGCGCCTTGCTGGAGTCAATGGCCCTTACGCTCTGGTGTTGGGGACAGAGCCGTACACGGCCATCAGCGGGGGGAGTGACGAGGGGTATCCGATCTTTCGACATATCCAGCGTCTTGTTGACGGAGAGATCGTTTGGGCCCCCGCCATCGAAGGGGGTTTTGTGCTAACCACCCGTGGCGGTGATTTTGAGTTGGACATCGGGCAGGACATCTCCATCGGTTACCTCGGGCATTCCAAAACCGCTGTCGAACTCTACTTGCAAGAGACTTTCACCTTCCAACTGCTGACGACGGAAGCTGTTGTGGTGCTTGCGCCTGGAGAACGGTGAACATCCGGGTTATTCATTCGGGGTTCGCGGCGGCCTTGATCCTCGAGACGACTGGCCATCGAGGAGCAGAAATCGTCCGTAACGGTTAGAGCGGATCAAGTGGTAACGCCGACCGTTAGAGCGTGATGATCAAAAATCGTCACGCTCTGGTCCGGAAAACGGAGAGAAGTCTTTTTGCTTCTTTTTCTTTAGAAAAAGAAGTCTCCTTCTTTCTGATACTTCATCGAAGTGCATAACACTTTCTAAGGCGGGGCAAGCTGGGCACTGATCCCGCCATCGACGAAGATCGTCGTTCCCGTGATGAAGCGGCTTTCATCGCCCATGAGAAATACCACCAGGGCGGCAACCTCATCCGCCGTGCCGGCCCGCCGCATTGGATGCTGCGCTGCGAGGCGTGCACCCTCGGCGTCGGGATCCGCAAATTGCGCAAAGTATCTCTCGGCCAGCGGGGTCATGATCAGGGCGGGTGCGATCGCCACGGCCCGGATGCCGTCCGCACCCCATTCCAACGCGAGCGAACGGGTGAGCGCGATCAGCGCCGCCTTTGCCGCGTTGTAAGGAAAGGCCCCGGGCGCCGTGCGATCCGCGTGGATCGAGGCGATATTGACGACGATCCCCCGGCCGGTCGATTTCAGGGCAGGATAGGCTTCCTGGCAGATCGCCCAGGCCGGGTAGAAATCCAGGCCGAAGCAACGCGCGATGTCGGCTTCGCTGCAGCCGAGAACGCCGTGGAAGAAGTTGGCTCCGGCATTGTTCACGACCCCGTCGAGGCCGCCGAGCCTTTCGATCGCCTGACGCACAAAGGATCGCGTCGCCGCAAGATCGGTGAGATCGAAGGCACGAAAGAAGACGCCTCGTCCATTCTTGCGAATGGTTTCCTCCACCTCCTGTCCGGCCTCCGCATCGAGCCCACAGATGGCGAGATCGGCTCCGGCATATGCGGCTGCCAGCGCCACCGCCCGGCCGATGCCGCTGGTGGCTCCGGTGACGAGCACGCGCCGCCCCGCAAGGCGGCCGCTCATGTCGGTGACGGGGGCGGCGATGCCCCAATAGAGCGATGAAGATCGGCCTCGAACTGCGCGATGTGCGCGATCATCACCCGCCGCGCGGCATTCGGCTGCCCAAGAGCTATGCGCTGGAGGATGCGCCGGTGGCCCAAGAAAGAGGCACGTACGCCCTCGTGGTGGGCGGCGATGGAGTGGCGATTGGTGAGCAAACGGGCTGAATAGAGAACCGCCGTAAGCGGCTGCAACGCTTCGCGCAGCAGCCGGTTGTGAGCAGCGGTGAGCACGCCGTCGTGGAACGCGACGTCGAGGGCAGTGAACTGCTCGGCGTCGCCGAGCGCCGGCGTCATCGCGGCGCAGAGCTCGTCAAGGTGGGCGAGGTCCGCCTCGCTGCGGCGGGCGGCGGCGAGCGCCGCGGCCTCGCCCTCGAAGATGCGGCGAAGTTCGGTGAGTTCCAGGACGAGATCGGGGTGACGACCGCTCTGCATCAGCTCGAAAAGAAGTGTCGGATCGAGCAGGTGCCAACGCTCATAGGCAGCGATGCGGGTGCCGCTGCCCTGCCGTACCTCCACCAATCCCCTGGAGGCGAGAACGCGCATGGCTTCCCGCACCACCGTGCGGCTGACCCCGAAGCGCTGCGCAAGCTCGTCTTCATTCGGCAAGCGCTCGCCCGGGCCGAACTGCCCATGGGCGAGGCCGTGCACCACCAGGCGGACGACACTGGTGGGCAGCGGATCGGACTCGGTGGGGACGAAATCCACGCTACCGGGCTGCGGAAGGAGAGATGCGGGTAGGGTTGACGGTCGGAAGGAAGTCATATTATGATCATATCTATATTAAGCTTCAAGAAAAAGGGGGAAACCCGATGTTTGCGCCCACAAAGCTCGCGGGGCTGGTCACGGCCCTGTTCGGCGTTTTCGCTGTCATCGCCTGCCCCGCGCACGCTGCGACCTGCAGCGGCAAATCCGTCCGGATCACGTTCGCGAACTGGGCGTCGGCCGAGGCCGCCACCGCCAAAGAGGTGAATGCCGCGATCACTGCCTTCGAGCAGGCCAACCCCTGCGTGCATATCGCCAGCATCGCCATTCCTTACAACAACGTGGTGAGCCAGCTTACGGTGATGACAGTTGGCCATAACACGCCGGACGTCATGCAGCTTTCGAGCGGGATGCCGCAGCTTCTCGCGGCGCAGGGCGCGCTCGCCGATCTCTCCCATGATGCGAGCCAGGCGTTCCTGAACGACAACTATCCCGCCATGCTGCGCGATGGGCAGTTCGCGGGGCGCCAGGTCGCGTTGCCCTTTGCCCTAACCCCGCACGGCTTCTGGTTTAACAAGGCGTTGCTGGCCAAGGCGGGGCTCGATCCCGCCAAACCGCCGCAGACAATTGCCGCTCTGGACCAAGCCATGGCCGCCATCAAGGCCAAGCTGCCCGGCATCTATCCTTTCGGGATCATGGACGACAAGGCACCTTACACCGTGGTGGTGATGTGGCCCTGGCTGCAAGCGTTCTGCCAAACCGTACCGATGAGCGGCAAGCATCTGGGGTGGACCCAGCCATGCGTCGAAAAGGCATTCTCATGGTTCGCCATGCTCGCGAAGAAAGGGTACACGCCGATCGGAAATGACATCAAGGACAATCGCCAGCTTTTTGCCACAGGCAAGATGGCGTTCGAAGTGGATGGCCCCTATCTCCGCGGCATCATCAGCTCGATCAGCCCGCAATATGCGCCCGATAGCGCGTTCGCCGATACGTTTGGGGCGGAGGCGATTCCCGCAGGCCCTGCGGGGCCGTCGCGCACGGCGATCGACATCCACCTGATTGCCATGAGCGCGCATAGCGCCGATCCTCAGGCCGCCTGGAAGTTCCTTCATTTCATGATCGCGAGCCCGGCCTCGGTGGGCGATTTCCTGATCCCGCAGGGAACGATACCACCGCTCAAGAGCTCGCAGGCGGCCTTCGCCAATGAGCTCGATCAGCCCTATCAGAAGGTTTGGGTTCAGAGCATCATCCCTGAGGCGGAACCGATTCCCTACAATCCAAAATGGTATCGTGCGTCAAACGACATCATCGATGCGCTCCAGGCCGTGATGGACAACGCTCCGGTCAAAGCATCACTCGATCAGTTGGAAGCAAGCCTCAAGCAAGTGTATCCGGGCTTCCAACCGTGACCATCGTTGCCGTCAGGAAGGGGTGTGCCGGCCGCGGACAGTGGTTGGCACACTCCGGATAAGCGAGAGCCAGATGCGACGGCAGGAAGGAGTCTTCTTCGCGGCAACGGTCTTTCCGGCGATCGCGGTGATCTGCTTCGTCATCGTGGCACCCCTGCTGATCAGCATCTTCTATAGCTTTACCGATCTCAGCCTGATCGAGGGAACCGACGCCTTCACCGGGCTCGCGAACTATCGCCATCTGCTCGCCGATCCGACCTTCTACCAGTCGCTCTGGAACACGCTCGTGCTCGGGGTCGTGCCGGTGATCGGCGCTTTCTTTGTGGGCTTCGGTCAGGCCCTTCTCCTCAACGAGGCGATTGCCGCGCGCAGCCTGTTGCGCGGCCTGACATTGCTGCCCTGGGTCATCCCGCAGATCGTCGTCTCGTTTCTCTTCCTCTTCATGTACAATTCCTCGGTCGGCGTGGTGAACGTGCTGCTGCGTGATCTCGGCCTGATTCGCCACTTCGTCCCCTGGCTCGCTCTGCCTGGCACCGCTCCTCCTGCTGTCGCCATCGCCTATGTCTGGACCGAAGCGCCCTTCTTCATGCTGATGCTGCTTGCGGGGCTCCAGACGATTCCGCCGGAGATTGTCGAGGCTGCCATTGTCGATGGCGCGGGCTGGTGGCAGCGCCTGCGCCACATCGTTCTGCCGGGGCTCAGGCGCATCATCGCAATCAGTACGATTCTGATGGTGATTTGGAACTTCAACAACTTCACCATCATCTGGCCGCTCACCCAGGGGGGGCCGGTGAACGCGACGCTGACCTTTGCGGTGTGGGTCTATCGCCAGGCCTTCCAGAACTTCGACCTCGGCTCTGCCAGCACGATTGGCGTCGCCTGGCTGATCCTGCTGCTCTTCGTAACGTTCTTCTATCTTCGGCTGATGGGTGGAGACGAGGGTGCTGCATGAGCGGCGCATGGCGCTGGCGGCAGCGGCTTGTCTTGGCGCCGTTGCTCCTCTTGTCACTGGGCTTTTCGCTGCTTCCAGTGATCTGGATGGTCTTCACTTCGTTCAAGACATCGAACGCGGTGTTCGGCGCGCCTGGACGTCTGCTGCCACTGGTATGGACCCTCTCGGCCTATCGGACCGTGCTCGGCGACGGCAATTTCGTGGTCTATTTCGCGAACAGCTTGTTCGTCAATCTCTGCGCAAGCGTTGCCACCGTGGCCCTCGCGACGCTCGCAGGCTACAGCTTCTCACGCATGCGGACGAGAGGGAAGCAAGCCGTTATGCTGGGGATTCTTGCAACACAGATGTTTCCTTCGGCAGTGCTTCTGATCGCGCTCTATGTCATCTTTCGCGATCTTGGTTTGCTCGATTCGTATGCCAGCCTCATTCTTTCCTATGTCACGCTCGGCCTGCCGTTCAGCGTATGGATGATGCGCGGCTTCGCCGAGGCGGTGCCCATCGATGTCGAGGAGGCTGCCATGATCGATGGATGCGGCCGTCTCCAGGCGCTGTGGCGCGTTGTGGTCCCGATGATGCTCCCCGGCATGATCGCGGTAGCCCTCTTCAGCTTCCTGGTCGGCTGGAACGATCTGGTCTGGGCCCTCACGCTCACCACTTCGCCCTCGATGCGTCTCATTCCGCCGGGCTTTGTCTCAACTTATGTCGGACAGTTCCAGACTTACTGGAACCAGCTCATGGCGGGCTCCGTTCTGGTGAGCCTCCCCACCGTCATCATCTTTACGCTGCTACAAAAATATCTCGTCCAAGGGATCACCTCGGGAGCCGTGAAGGGATAGAGGCAGGTGTCGTCGATCACGACCGGAGCAAAGGGCAAAGTCATGCGAGCCGTCTGTGAACAAGGGGCCGGCCCCGAGTGGACGGAGCGGCGCGCGGGAGGAGTGCCGCAATGAAGATCAGTGCCGTGCGCAGCGTCGTGGTCAATGCCGACATGCGGAACTGGGTCTTCGTGCGGGTCGATACGGACGAGCCAGGCCTGTTCGGCTGGGGCGAGGCGACGCTCGAGTGGAAAACCAGCGCCGTGGTGGGGGCCATTGCCGATCTGGCGCCCCTCGTCGTCGGGCGGGATCCGCGGGATATCGGCCAACTCGTCCGGATCATGATCAAGCACGGCTTCTGGCCGCCGGGGGTGATCGGGCGCAGCGCGATCAGCGGCATCGAGATCGCGCTCTGGGACATCTTCGGCAAGTCCCTCGGCCAGCCCGTCTGGCGGCTCCTTGGCGGGGCGGCGCGTGACCGCGTCCGGGTTTATACCCATCTCGGTCTTGGCGAGATGAAGGCGGTCTACGAAACCACCAGTGCGGCGGCCCTGGTCGAGCGCGGCCGTGCGGTGGTGGAGCGCGGCTATCGTGCGGTGAAGGTGGTGATCGTGCCCTATACGCACTACACGGCCTCGCCGCGACAGATCGACGATGTCGCTGCAATGATGAAAGCGCTCCGCGAGGCGGTTGGCGACAGCATCGAGATCATGGTCGATTTCCACGGCCGTCCGGCTTCGGTCAGCGCCGCGCTTGCCTATATCGAGGCGCTGGCCCCGTACCGGCCGATGTTCATCGAAGAGCCGGTGCAGCCCGGCGATCCGCAGGCGATGGAAGCGGTAACCGCGCGCTCGCCCTGCCCGATCGCCACCGGCGAACGGCTCGTCGACCCGCGCGAGTTCGACGCGCTTTTCCGCCGGCGCGCGCTCCACATCGCCCAGCCCGATCTCTGTCATTGCGGAGGATTCTCCGAGGTGCGCAAGATCGCTGGGATGGCCGAGGCTGCCGGCATCGGCATCGCGCCGCACAATCCGCTCGGCCCCATCGCAACCATCGCGGCATGGCATTTCGCGATCGCAACGCCAGGGGTGGTCATTCAGGAGGAAATGTCCGGCGCGGTCCCCTGGTTCGGCGAGGTGGTCTCGGGCCTGCCGCGTCTGAGCGAAGGATTTTGGCTCAAGCCAGAGGTCGTGGGCCTCGGTGTCACGGTTGATGAGGAGGTCGCGGCGCGCCATCCATTTGCGCCCGAGGTTCTGCACGCTGCCAATGCGGTGCTCGACGATGGAACGATCGTGGATTGGTGACGCCATAGCCTCCCTATGCGCGGATTCCCGGGTGAACCCCGCCCGCGTCGCTCACCGTCACTGTGGGGGTCTCTGCCCCCGATGAGCGTTTGGACTTTCCTGCGGCGGATCGGCTCGGTCTGGATCGCGGTGATCGCGCTCTATCTCCTCTCGGGGCTGGCATCGCCCGCGATGCTGACGCTGCACCAATTGCTGAACGTGCTTCAGGTCGCCGCCTTTCTCGGTGTCGTGTCGCTTGGGGAGACCTTCGCCCTGCTGGTGGCGGGGATCGATCTCTCGGTCGCCGGGGTCGTGACCATGACCAACATCCTGGCCACGGCCTTCATGGGAGGCCATGGCGGATCGGTTGCGCTTGGCGTCGCCGTACCGCTGGCCGTGGCCGCGATCGTGGGTATGATCAACGGCCTGCTCGTGGCGATCGTGGGCATCACGCCGCTGATCGCGACCCTCGGCAGCAACGCCGTCCTCTATGGTGGCGCCTTGCTCTACACCGGCGGCGCGCCGCATGGGGGAACCCAGCCCGGCTTCGCCGCGCTGGGCCAGGGCTCGGTTGGCGGACTTCCCGCAAGCATGCTGATCTGGTTCGCAATCGCCCTGGCCTGTACCGTGCTGCTACGGCATACGGTGTACGGGCGCCGGCTGTACGCAATCGGCGCCAATGCGCGCGCGGCACGTTTCACGGGCATCGCCGTGAGACCGATTCTCGTTTCCGCCTATGTCGCATCCAGCCTGCTCGCGGCGATGGGTGGGCTCCTGTTGACCGCCTATATCGGCCAACCCGCGCTGGGTATCGGCGATCAGTTCCTCTTCACCTCGATCGCGGCGGTCGTCGTGGGCGGCACCGCCCTGACCGGCGGCGTGGGCGGGGTCGGCGGCACGGTTGGCGGAGCGCTGCTGATCACCGAGCTCAACAGCATCACTGACATCCTGCGCGTCTCGACGGGCGTGCAATATCTGGTCCAGGGCAGCATCATCGCATTGAGCGTTCTGCTCTACCGCAGCATCGACCGGGCCCGGCGGACTCGCGAGACGATGTAACCGAAAACCACAAGGGAGGATTGCCATGATGAAGTCCATGCCACGGCGCACGCTGCTTGGGGCGGCGGGCGCGCTCGTCGCAATGCCGGCCTTTGCCGACGTCATTTCCTCGGCCAAGATGACGGCGAGCGGCGGCATGGTCGGTGGAGCCGCGACCAAGAAGAAGCCGCCCTACCGTATCGGATTCTCGAACGGTTTCTCCGGCAATACCTGGCGCACCGAGATGCTGGCCTCGCTCCGTAACGAAGCGAGCCATCACCCGGAGATCAAGCAGTTGATCGTGATCGATGGGCAGGGGAGCATCACGAAGCAGGTCCACGATATCCAGAACCTTGCCGCGCAAGAAGTGGACGCGATCCTCTGTATCGCCAATTCCGGCACGGCTGTGGCGCCTGCCTTGCGAACCGCGAACCGCGAAGGGATTGTCACCGTGCCCTTCAACCTGCCCGTCTCCGGAACGGAGTGGACGGCCTATACCGGCACCGACCCGAGCAACAAGGGCTATGTGCTCGCGAAATGGTTGCGCGGCGCCTTGAACGGGGAAGGCAAGATCATCGCGCTTGGCGGCATTCCCGGCAACTCGTACACCGCCGCCGCCTGGGCGGGCGCGCAGAAGGCCTTCGCCGGATCCAAGATCGAGGTCCTCGCCTTCAAGGACGCGTTCTGGGAGGAGGATAAGGCAAAGGTCGTGACGGCCGACCTCCTCGCGGCATACCCCCAGATCGACGGGATTTGGGCCGACGGCGCGCAGGACGGCGCAGGGGCGGAGCTTGCTCTGCTCGCGGCGCATCGCCCGCTCGTCCCGGTGACCGGGGATGACTACAACGGGCTGCTCAAGCTCTATGCCCGCTACCATGCGAGCGAACCTAAGTTCGATATCGCCGAGTTGTCCGAGCCAACCTGGGAAAGCGTGGTGGCGCTGCGCCTCGCGCTGAAACTCCTGCAGGGCGAACAGGTCCCCAAGGAGACGATCATCACGCCACAGCTAATCACGAGCGCCAACTACAGTCAGTACATCAAGGCTGATCTGCCGGATGGTGTCTATGTCGATACCAACCTTACGGAGGCGCAGCTCAAGACACTGTTCGGATGAATCGCGCCGCGGGCGCCGCTGTCCTCGAAGTCGTCGGGGTCAGCAAAAGCTATCCAGGTGTGCGTGCCCTCGATCACGTTTCCTTTGCGGCGCGCGCGGGCGAGGTGCATGGGCTTGTCGGTGAGAACGGAGCCGGCAAATCGACCCTCATGCGCATTCTGTCGGGGGCCGAGCAGCCGGATGAAGGTCACCTCCTCGCGTTCGGCAAGACGCTGACGCTGGCCGATCCCGCATCGGCCCACAGCGCGGGCATCCATATGGTCTGGCAGGACACGAGGCTCGTTCCTGATCTCGACGTGGCGCAGAACATTGCTCTCGGGCACGAGGCGGGCGGCAGGCTGCTGATCGATCGCGCGGCGATCGATCAACGGGCGCGTGCGGCGCTTGCCCGCCTCGGCCTCGATCTCGACCCCCGGGCCCTGGTGCGCATGCTGCGCCCGGCGGAGCGGCAGATGGTGGAGATCGCGCGGGCGCTGGATGGCGAGGCGCGGGTGCTGATGCTCGACGAGCCGACGACGGCGCTTTCGGCCGTCGAAACCGACCGCCTGCTCGGGATTCTGCGCGAGCTTGCCGTGCAGGGTGCAGCGATCGTCTTCGTCTCGCATCGCCTGCGCGAGGTGATGTCGGTGACCGACAGGGTGACGGTCATGAAGGATGGCGAGGTCGTCACCACCACGCCGACCGTGGAGCTTGCCGAGGACGAGGTGGTGCGGTTGATGGTCGGCCGCGCGATCGCCGATATCTTTCCGCCCCACGCGGCCGCGACGGGCGCGGTCCGCCTCGAACTCGATGGGTTCGCTGTGCCGGGACAACTCGGCCCGATTTCCCTGAACGCGCGGGCCGGGGTGATCCTCGGGATCGGCGGCATCGCCGGCAACGGCCAGCAGGCGCTGGTCCATGCCCTGTTCGGGCTGCTCCCGATCAAGGGAAAGGCGCGGGTGGATGGCGAGCAGCTCGCTTTGTCCTCGCCGCATGCGGCAATTGCCGCGGGGCTGGTGCTGGTGCCGGGTGATCGCCGCGGTGAGGCGCTGTTTCCACCCCACTCCGTGCGCGAGAACATCACCCTGCCCCATCTGTCGAATCTGGCACGGGGCGGGCTGATCTTCGGCGCGATAGAACGACGCTTCGCCGAAGCGGCGATCGGACGCCTTGCCATCCGCACGCCATCAGCCGAGCAGCCAGTGGCCTTCCTCAGCGGCGGCAATCAGCAGAAGGTCGTGCTCGCGCGCTGGCAGATCGGTAAACCCAAGGTGCTCGTGTTCGAAGAGCCGACCCAGGGGGTCGATGTCGGCACACGGGCGCAGATCTATCGCCTGATCCGAGGTCTCGCGGGTGCGGGGGCCGCGGTGATCCTCCTCACCTCCGATCTCATCGAACTCCTCGGTCTCGCCGATGAGATCGTGGTGCTCTCGCGCGGGCAGATCGTCGATCGGATGACGGCGGCAGAAGCAAGCGAGGAGCGCGTGATCGGCGCGGCCGTGCGCGCCACCGCCGCGCAGAATGGGGCGCTATCGCGCGAACGCGGTGCACGCTCCAGCGCACGGTATCTCGGCCCGGCGATGCTGGGCGGGTTGCTCGCCGTGATGGTGGGGCTTGCCATCTGGCGTTCGCCTTATTTCCTGACGGCGCGCAACCTCGCCGATCTGGCGACGCAATTGGCGCCGCTCGCCATCGCATCCCTCGGCCAGATGGCCGTGATCCTGCTGGGCGGAATCGATCTTGCCGTGGGGCCAACGATCAGTCTCGTCACCGGCATTGCCTCCTGGACCATCGTCAGCAACGGGGCTGGCCCTATAGCCGCGGGTATCGTGCTCGCCATGGCTATGGGCGTCGCGGTTGGCGGAGTGAATGCGTTCCTTATCGTTCGGCTGGGGCTTTCCGACCTGATCGCCACCTTGGCGAGCTATTCGTTCGTTTTCGGCCTCGCGCTCATCGTGCGCCCAAGCCCGGGCGGCGAGATCGGCGATCGGTTCCTGAACCTGGCGTCCGCCTCCTTTGGCGGCATCCCGGTGATCGCGCTGTTGACACTCGGTCTCTACATCGCTGCCGAGTGTCTGCTTTCCCGTGGGCGGATCGGAGCCAGGCTTTACGCGACGGGCTCGCGCGCCGAGGCGGCCTTTGCCGCCGGGCTCAATATCGCCCGGATCAAAATCGCCGCCTATCTCTTCTGTGGGCTGATGGCGGCGATTGCGGGGCTGCTGGTGGCCGCCGAGATCGGCAGCGGCGATCCGCAAGCGGGCACCCCCTTCACGCTGACCTCGATCACCGCGGTCGTGGTCGGCGGGACGTCCATTTTCGGCGGCTCAGGGACGGCGATTGGCACACTGCTCGGCGCGCTGCTGGTGATCGTGCTGCAAAACGTTCTCAGTCAATTGCAGGTCAGCGCCTATACGCAATATGTCTGGACTGGCGTGATCACGCTGATCGCGGTGGCGCTCTATGCCTGGCGTGGCCGGCGAGGGGAGGGAATAGCATGACGCCAGAGATGACCCTTGTGGTGCCGGCCAAGAACAAGCTGGGCGAAGGTCCGGTATGGTGCACGCGTGAGCAGGCGCTCTATTGGGTGGACATCGAAAAAAGCGCTCTTCAGC
>JASHVY010000604.1 GCA_030044345.1 Acetobacteraceae bacterium
AAAAAGACTTTTCTCCGTTTTCCGGACCAGAGCGTGATGACCGGAGGCGAAATCGCCGTAGGTCTGAATCACGCGGGAAAAACAATGACCGAGAGCGGGATGCGTGAGCGGAGGCGAACGCATCCCGCTCTCGGCACCGGCCGGGGACTCCGAATGAAAGGATGAAAGTTCTTTGGTTCTTTCTTTCAAGAAAGAACGACTTCTCTTCTTTGCTTACTGCATTTTGCTTACCGCTTTTTGTTTATCGCATTTTATTGATCGCGGGGGAGCTTGGTAGATTGATCGGATTCGTAACGAATTGCCGCGCCTCGGCGAGCAGCGCCAGCACCTCGCGGTCCTCGAGCTGGGCGAAGTCGCGATAGAACTGGCCGACGGAGAGAAAAGAGCGCGGCTGGGCGAGGCAGACGATCTCGTCGGCCTCCTTGCGGAGCCGGGCGATCGTATCGGGCGGCGCGACCGGCACGGCGAGCACGAGGAGAGCCGGGTTGCGCTTGCGGGTGGCGATGAGGGCAGCGCGCATGCTCGCCCCGGTGGCAATGCCGTCATCGACCAGGATCGCCGTGCAGCCGGCGAGCGGCACGGATGGCCGATCGCCGAGATAGAGGGTTCGCCGCCGCGCGATCTCCGCGCGCTCGCACGCCGTGATCGAAGCGAGCTCGGTCTCCGTGACGCCGAGCTCGGCGATGAGTTGCGGGTCGGTGAGGATTTCCACCTCGGCGCCGAGCGCGAGCGCGCCGAGTGCTAACTCCGGCTGGCCCGGCGCGCCGAGCTTGCGCACGAGCACAAGATCGAGCGGGGCGCCGAGCGCGCGGGCGATCTCATAGCCGACCGGCACGCCCCCGCGCGGCAGCGCCAGCACGACGGGACGGCGATCCTTGAAGCGGAGCAGCCGTTCCGCGAGCTTCCGCCCGGCTTCGTGCCTGTCGGCGAACATCGTGTTGTTTTAGCAAATTTTCCGGATGCGGATAGAACGGCCGCGCCTCTTGCCGTGCGGTATGAGGCCCGGCAGTATCAGATTGTCAGACGGGCCTCGGCGCCCGGCCCGCAGGATTGGGGCGGGAAGCAGGAGGACTGTCCGAATGAGCGGTATCAACCGCCGGGCGATATTGCTCGGCACCACGGCGGCGCTTGCCGCGCCCGCCATCATCGCGCGCGCCGCGGATACGATCCGCATCGGGGTCGTCTCGCCCGAGACCGGAGCCGCGGCCGAGTCCGGCCAGTACATGCGCAACGGCATCAACCTTGCCCTCGATGCCGTCAATGAAGAGGGCGGCGTGCTCGGACGCAAGCTCGAGATCGTCGTCGCCGACGACCAGACGACCAACCCGGGCGCGGTCCTCGCCTTCAGCAGGCTTGCCTCCGATCGCTCCATAGCGGCCTTCATCGGCTCCGTCCGCTCCACCCAGGTGCAGGCGATGGCACCCGGTGTGCTGAAGACGGCAAAGCCGATGATGATCGGCGGCACCGACCCCAAGCTCACGCACCAGGGCAATCGCTGGCTGTTCCGCTGCCGTCCGAACGACACCTATTCGGCGAAGACGATCGCCACCTACGGTGTGGAGACCCTGGGCCGGAAGAAGATCGCCCTGATCGCCTCCACCGATGCCTTCGGCGTCGGGGCGCGCGAAGCGTTCATCGGTGAGCTCAAGGCCCTCGGCATCACGCCCGTGCTCACGCTCGGCTACGCCAACCAGCAGGCGGATTTCACGCCGGAGGTGCTGCAGATTCGACGCTCGGGCGCGGATCTGATCACCAGCTACTTCACCTACGAGACCGATCTCGGTGTCTTCGCCAAGCAGCTTCGCCAGTTCGGCATTCGCACGACCTGGCTCGGCTCGCCCACCATCGTGAACACGGCGGCGTTGGAGCTCGCGGGGCCGGCCCTCTACGGCACCTATGGCGTTGCGGACTACGCCGTCGATGCGAGCCCGACATCGAAGGCCTATGCCGCCGCCTATGAGAAGCGCTTCGGCAAGGTGCCGGACAATGAGAGCTCCTGGGCGTACGACGCCGCCAATGTGCTCGCGATCGCGCTTGCCGACGCGAAGAGCACCGCGCCGGAAGCGATCCGCACCGCGATCCTCGGCATCCAGGGCTACAAGGGCGCCGAGGGAACGTATGATTTCGACCAGAACGGAGACGGGCTGCACGGCTACGCTGTGGTCCGGAACCAGGACGGCAAGATCAAGTTCATCAAATACGAGGAGTTTCCGAAGCCCGCGTAAGGCGCGGCCGTGCTCGCGATCCTTCCGCAGCTTCTCTATACCGGCCTCGGCATCGGCGCGGTTTACGCCATTGCCTCGCTCGGCTTCGTGCTGCTGATCCGCGCGGCGGATGTCGTGAATTTCGCCCAGGGCCAGTTCTCGATGCTCGGCGCCTATATCATGCTGGTGCTGCTCGTCGGGATCGGCTTGCCCTACTGGGCCGCGTTCCTTCTCGCGGTGGTGCTGATGGCCGGCTTCGGGGTGCTGTTCGCCGGCGCCGTCTATTGGCCGCTGCGCCATCGCAGCCAGCTCACGGTGATCATCAGCACGATCGGCGCTTCGATCCTGCTGCCCAACGCCGTGCTCGCGATCTATGGGCCGAGCCCGGCGACCGTGCCCGGCCTTTTCGCGAGCCAGGGATTCCAGCTCGGGCCGGTTTTCGTCGACAGCCAGTATCTCTCGATCATCGTCGTCGCGATCCTGATGGTCGCGCTGCAATACGCCGTGTTCGAAAAGACGCTGCTCGGGAAAAAGCTTCAGGCGACCTCGCAGGACAAGGAGATGGCGGCGATGCTCGGCATCTCGGTCGCCGGGATGGTGCTGTTCACTTTCGCCTACAGCGCAGCGCTCGGCGCGCTGGCGGGTGTGCTGGTGGCGCCCGTGCTGTTCGTCTCGGTCGGCATGGGAGCGACGCTCGCGCTCAAGGCTTTCGCCGCCAACATCATCGGCGGCTATGGCAGCATCCCCGGCGCGATCCTCGGCGGCCTCATCATCGGATTGGCCGAGACGCTCGGGGCCGCCTACATCTCCACGCCCTACAAGGATGCCTTCGGCTTCGTCATCCTGCTCGTCGTGCTGCTGGTGCGCCCGCGCGGGCTCTTCGGCGAGCTGATCGCCGAGAAGGCCTGAGCGCGATGGACGGCGCGACCGCTCCGCCGGCGGCAAGGCTCGCCAAGCTTCCCGCCGTGCGCTGGTGGCGCGGCATGCCGGGCACGTTGCTCGGCCTGTTCGCTGCCTGCGTCATCGCCGCGCTTGCGCCGGGCCAGGGCTATTATCTCAACATCATCATGCAGGCGGTGACGTACGCGATCGGCGTTGCCGGCCTCGTCGTCGTCCTCGGCTATTGCGGCCAGATTTCGCTGACCCAGGCCGGGTTTCTCGGCATCGGCGCCTATGTTCTGGCGCTGCTCGCGACCCGGCTCGGCGTGCCGTTCCTGGCCGCGACCCTCGCCGCCATGCTGATCTGCGGCCTCTTCGGCCTGCTGCTCGGCTTCGCGAGCCTCAAGCTCGGCGGGCATTACCTCGCGATGGTGACGATCAGTTTCCAGGTGATCCTGACCCTGGTGCTGACGAACTGGGTCGGGCTCAGCGGCGGGCCGGACGGCGTCTCCGGCATCCCGCGCCCGGCCGGGTTCACGAGCGGGCATGCCTATCTCGGCCTTTGCCTGGTGCTGCTGGTCCTGGTGATGTTCTATGCGTGGCGGCTGAAGCTGAGCCGCCTCGGCCGGGCGATGCAGGCGGTGCGCGACAATGAGATCGCGGCCGGCACCTGCGGCATCCCTGTCTTTCGCACCAAGGTCGTTGCCTTCGGCATCAGCGCGATGCTGGGTGGGCTGGGCGGCGCGCTTTTTGCCGGCGCCTTCTCCTATATCAGCCCCGATCAGTTCACCTTCGACGAGAGCGTGGTGATGCTGACGATGGCGCTGCTCGGGGGCGTGCGGAGCCCGTTCGGCGCGCTGCTCGGAACCTTCGCGCTCGTTATCCTTCCGGAATGGCTGCGTTTCCTGAAGCAGGCCTATCTCGCCGTCTATGGCGGCGCGGTGATCCTGATCATGATCTTCGTGCCTGAAGGCGTATGGGGCTGGGCGGCGCATCGCTTCGGGCGGGCCGCACGGCCGATCGGCGATTGGCCGGTGCCGCCGCTGCCTCTTCTCGCGATGCAGGGAGGGGGCAGCGGAGAGAATGCGCTGGAGCGTGATGACCGGAGGTGGGAACACCGGAGGTCTGAATCACGCGAGAAAACAAAGACCGAGAGCGGGATGGGTGAGCGCGAGCGATCCCGTCCCGCTCTGGAGGTAACGAACCTCGCGATGCATTTCGGCGGCGTCAAGGCGCTGGATGGCGTCAGCTTCGCGGTGCGCCGCGGCAGCGTGCATGCGCTGATCGGGCCGAACGGCTCGGGCAAGACGACCTTTCTCAATGTCATCTCCGGCCTTTATCGCGCGACCTCCGGGACCGTGCGGCTCGGCGGCGTGGCGCTCGACCGGCTGCCGCCGCATGAGCGCACGCGCCGCGGCATGACCCGGACCTACCAGAATATCCGCGTCTTTCGCGGCCTCAG